>JAVEZW010000001.1:0-64345 GCA_034002805.1 Bacteroidales bacterium
TTAATGCTAAACTTAAGGCTTTTAGATCATCATTAAGAGGTGTAAACGATACTTCTTTCTTTTTATACAGAGTAGCTAAAATTTATGCGTAATTTTTTACCATCCCACAGAATTATGAAGTGATCCGCTTTTACCCAATCGAGACTATATCCTTCTGCCTTTTTCTCAATAAATATTTTCATATAATCGAGAGCATAATTGAGAATATTCTCTTTTATTTCATCAGGATCAGTGTTGAATTTTTCCTCTTCATTGATTTGTTCATCAATAAATCTTATAAACTCTTCAAAAGAGATTTCGTCAAAATTCTTTTCTTCGGCTAATTTTTGGAGATCCTTTTCTTCAAAATAGTTTAGAATTGCTGATGTCATATTTATGCATATAAATTTACATATCTATTTGTCCACTCATTAGTTTGGGTAATAAAATGTCTCTTGCCACTTTGAGTTTCATATTTTTTATATTAAATATCTTATGAATAATTCTAAGTCGTTGTTTATACCATTGTTAAAAAATCACTGATTATTTCAGTTAGTTCATATCTATCTATTGCCCCATCGTTATAGATTTCTTTCGCACGAATTTGTTCAATTGTCATTAAAGGCCAATATCTTTCTGCAACTTCTGTATCTCTTACTCTCATAGCTCTTGCGATATCTTTCTTAGCATCACTAGTGTCTGTAATTACTACAGTTCCCAATGGCAACCCTAAAACAGATACATCAATATAATTTTCAATTTCATTTTTCTTTGTAAGATATGCTTTTTTGCCTTCAGCTCTCAATTCTGCAATATGCTCAGAATTAACTCTTGAATTTACTGGATTCGTTAAGTCTGCATCTAAGAATACACCATAAGGAACTTCAAATTGTTCTGCAATTCTTTTTGTTCTCCAATGCTTTAAAGTTCCACAACCGCCCATTATTACAAGTGCAATATTTTTTTCGGCAAACGAATGGGTAATATGACCATTTTGCTTTAATAATTCTGACGCATGTCTTAGAAAAACAATATCTCCTGGTCCTTCAACAAGCAATAGTGCTTGTGCCCCTTTGGGAATTGGGTCTGGCAAAACTCCAAGAGTTTTAGCAATTTCTTCAATTATATCATCAGTGCCATATTCTACAGTTGGCCCATGTTCTGTTTTTCTCACTAAACGCAAACCTTCAATTGGAAGCATTGCACCTAATGCAGGAACATGAGTTGTGAGTATTACCTGACAATTATCTTTTTGCCCTAATCTTATGAATGCCTCAATTAACATCTCCTGATAATTAGGATGCTGTGAGGTTTCTGGCTCCTCAAAAGCATAAATAACTGAAGGTACGTTTTGCGAAGCCACTTTTCTTTCTGCTTCAGCTCTGAAAAAATTTAATAAAATCAAACGCTTAACTCCGCTTCCTCTTTTATTAATAGGAACACCGTCATCACCATCAATTGAAAAATCAAATGTCCACTTAGGTGGGGATTTGAATTTTGGGGATAAAGCTTGAGCAAGTGAAGCATCCATTTCTTTGAGTTTTTCAATCGTAAGATTCGCTCTTTCAATTACTTTATCCTTTATTTCTTGCTCCAATTGTGAAATGCGATCGGCAAATTCTTTTTTGGCTAAATCAACCGCTTCCTGTAATGGTGATTTTGCAACAGGGTCGTTATCTTTATTTTCTCTATCGACTTTAAAAATTTCAAACAACGGAAGGAGTGCTTGAATTTTTTCTTGTAGCTTTTTTGAATCACCTGCAAATTCACTAAAATCTAATTCAACATTTTCAATTCCGAGTTCTCCACAATTATTCCAAATTGCATTTCGCCAAGAAGCACTTCTCCTTTTATCTTCAATTGCATCAGTATTTACTGTTAATTGAGCTGCTCTTGCTTTTAATCCTTTCAAGTCTAATTTGTGCAGGTCATTGTAATTTTCGGCTGTTGGATGTTGTGAAATTACATATACAGCAGGGGCTTTTAATTGAGTTCTTTTATAAACCTTTTTAATTTGTAATTCACCATTTGCATTTAATAAATGTTCATCTGCCAAATTCGTTGGGTTTGTTTCATCAATAATTACTTCTGCGGGCAGATTATCAAACGTGCAAGTTATTTCTATTAAGCAATTCGCTTGACCAATAAAAAAATCATCCTTTTCTAAAGAAACAGAATCACAATTAAAAAAAATTGCTAATGCTTCGAGAATGCTGGATTTTCCATTGTCATTTTTGCCAACAAAACCAGTAATGCACTTATCAATAGGCAAAGTTGTCCTAGTTGAATAACCTCTAAAATTTTGTAATGTAACTTCTTTTAATCTCATAACTTTAAGCTTCTATTTGTCCAATCATTAACCTGGGCAACAAAATATCCCTTGTTTCACGTAGTTTAATGTTTTGTTCACCAAGGACGCTGATTAATGTAAATATGGGTTTCACCTTTTCGGTAAATACTTTCAGTTCGCTTTCTTTAGGAATGGAGATTTTTTGTTCACCAATAAATTCTTCAAAACCGTAATTCACAATGTTGCTGGCACTATGTTTTTCGTATTGAGAAATTACTCCGTTTTCGTGGCTTGCCAATAAATACAAGTAGAAAAATTCAGGTGTAATATTTTTGTTGGGTCGCAACATTTTACAGAAACTAGCACACATTATAGGTTTACCAATCTGTTGCAACATTTTTTCGGTTATCAAAATGCTTCTGCCAACGGGTTGTCCTTTACTGCCTCCAGAAACTTCAAACACAATATCACCAGTTTGCATACTTCGTGAAGCAAGGTTGGATTCTTTGTGATAACGAAACGGAACGTCTTTTATTTCTCCTTTTTTTGCGGCAGGAATATCTGTTCCCCGAATGACAAATGCAGGTTCGGTAAAACCTTCTTTATAATCTTCTTCTCCCCAACCACCACCAATGTAAAATGCAAGACAGTCTTTTATGTATTCTTCCCGTTTTGTTTTGGCAGAGCTTATTTCTTGCATCATCTCTTTATAATGCAGTTGTGCCTTCTCCTCCAACAACTTTATCCGCTTCAAATTATTCTCTATCAGATCATCATAAGCCGATAAAATGCTAGCGATTTTGCGTTGGGTGGGGAGTGGGGGAAAATTGATTTTTGATTCTCTTAGAATAGTGGTATTTATATTTTGTATAGCTGCACCATATGCTCTACCCAAAAATTCATCTTGCATTGTGAGCAAATGGTAGTAAAGAAATTCTTTATCAACCCCCCTGAAATTATTAACATATAACCAACCGTCATGAATGCACCCTTCAACTCCTAAAAACTTTATTTGCCCTAACGAAACCCCACTTGTGGCAATAATTAATGCTCCTGGTTGCAATCTTCGACTAAATGATGCACCAAATTCATTGACAACTTCCTTTGTTTGGTAAATGTATTTTCCAGAAGCTGTTGCATCCGCAATCTTAACCCAAGGAATTGAACCTTCTAAAAAAAAAGCAGGATTGTCTATAGGTCTAGGAGAGGAACCTCTTCCAACATCACATACTTTTCCAATTTCAATTTTCTCCCATTTCATATTGCCAACTCTTTAAAATTTTCTGAAATGGTTTTGGCCAAAGCAATGGCTTCTTCGTTCAGTCCTTCTAGCTCAATGTGTATTTCAGCAAGGCGTTCTTCATAATCAAAATCATCATCGGTTGCTGAATCTACACCTACATATCTTCCAGGGCTCAACGAAAAATCTTTAGCTTCAATTTCTTTTTGAGTCACTACCTTACATAGTCCTTCAACGTCAGTATATTTTCCTTCGGGAAATCGACTGGTTAACCAATGGGCTTGTTTCCAGAAATATTCAGTTTCGTGCAGTAAACCGGGTTCTTCTTCATCGGGATCACCACTTAATTGCTTTTGCAGTTCTTTCATCTGGTCGACCTGTTCTTTTATATTTAGTTCTTTCCAGTCTTTGTTTTTATTTAATTGGTATTCTTTAATAGCACTAGAAATTGTATCGAGCAATTGTTTTATTAGCTTGTCCTGTGGTTTACGTAATACTTTGCATTGTTGTGCAATGGTTTCCAATACTGCACTATCTGTCTGTTCACCCTTCGACAAGCTCAGGGTGACAGCTTCAATGAGTTTGTTTTGCTGTTCGTAAATACTGGCGATTTCTTCAATGTTCAAACCATCTGCAAAGGTTTTTTCTTCTTTTATTTCTTTTGAGTATTTGGTTGCAAAATCACTTATGGTATTAATTACTTTTTGCAATTGCTTTTGCAATGCTGTTGTAACTTCGACTGTTTCTTGGGCTAATTCAGCAGAAGTTTTCAAATAGTTTTTTACTGTTGTTTCAAACTTTTGGGTATTGCCTCTATACAGGTTTACAATACAAATTAGGTTTTGTAGTTGCTCCGGGCTAAAGTCGTTTACCTTACTGGTTACTTTCCGGTAAATTTTTCTGGCATCGAGCATCAGCACTTTGTCTTTTTTCTCTTTGTTTTGTTCTTTCGCTCTATCAAAAAACCATAAAGTACAAGGTAATGAGCGCGTATAAAAAAAGTTGTTTCCAATGGCAATCATCACATCAACTGCACCTGTTTTAACTAACTTTTCCCGAATATCTTTTTCGCTATGTCCGGCATCACTGGCAGAAGAAGCCATAACAAATCCTGCTCTGCCCGTTGGTTTCAGGTAATTATAGAAATATTGAATCCACAAATAGTTTGCGTTGTCGTTTTTAGGAAGGCTTACTTTTCCGTCCAATAGCAAACGCGGGTCTTTCTTAACAGTATCTTTTCCTTTATCAACACCATCTACATTAAATGGTGGATTAGCCATAACAAAATCGGCCTTGCCCACCAAATCGTGCTTATCTTCGTAAAAGGTATTTCCCTCTTGAATATTACCTTCCAAGCCATGAACTGCCAAATTCATTTTAGAAAGTTTTGTATTTGTTTCTGCTTTTTCCTGTCCGTAAAATGTAACTTTCTCGGCAGGATTCAATCCTTCACTTTCTATGAAGTAGCCAGTTTGCACAAACATACCAGCACTACCACAAGCTGGGTCAAACACTATTCCGTGGTCAGGTTCAATAACATTCACAATGGTATTAACCAAACTAAAAGGGGTAAAGAATTCACCACCTTCCTGCGCACCAGTCATAGCAAACTTATTTAGGAAATATTCATAAATCTTTCCGAATAAATCGCCTTCGGCTTTCTGCAAAACTTCCTTGTTGAATATACGTAGTAGCTCTCTGAGTAAGTCTTTGCTAAAAATAGAATAGTTTTTTGGTAAAACTCCTTTCAAATTGTCGTACTCATCTTCTATGAGTTTCATCGCATTATCAATAGCTTCGCCAATGTCGGCACTTTCAGGTAGAGAAACCAAATAATCAAATTGAGATTTTTCGGGTAAGAACATGGAGTTTTTTTCTTCAAAATCCTTCTTTGTTAATGCCCGTTTTCCTCGTTGTGGATGAATGGGAATGTTTTTTTCTACTTCTATTTTAACCTTTTGGAACCTATTGTAGGCATGACGAAGAAAAATCAAGCCCAAAACAGGCATTGAATATTCAGTTGCAGTTAGTTTGCTATTTGCTCTAAGTTGATCAGCTGCTTTCCAAAGTTCGGTTTCTAATTTTTTAAGTTGTTTTCCTTGCATTATATCTTAAGTACACTAATTATTAATTTATGTATCAAATTTAACAATTTAAATGTGATGTGTTCTAATTTTCACTAATATCATATCCCCATTGTCCTATACTCTCCATGTATTCTAGGATTAAATCAATGGTTGTATCCACAATCTTTTGGGGAATATGATTTTTGGTTATCACATATTCTAAAAAATGATAAGTCATATTTTTAAAATTTCCATCCCCAACATTTTTACCAATATTCTTATTCCAGGCAATCTCAAATCCTTTAGCTATTGCTTTATAATCGTGTGTCGACAAATAAAAATCCAGTCTTTCGAAAACAAATTTTTCTTGCTCTATATGCGATGGGGTTTTCTTGGGAAGTTTATTAAAACTAGCTAAAGGTTCAATTTTAATGTTCCAGGTAATACAATTCAGAACTCCACCACCTTCAGCAATTTCATTTGAATCTATTGGAATAACTTTACAATCAGGATATAATTCTTTAGTTCTATCAAGAGCAATTTTATCTGTTTTTAAACCAAATTGCGGAAAGAGAATTAGGTTTCCAATTTGAGCAAAATTTATATATACACCTTTTGCTACCCAATCCCCATCCATGTTTTTTTCTTCAACACTCTCTGATGGAAATTTGATAATTTTCAAACCTGTTTTTTCAAGTGCTTCATCCATTTTTTTACACCATGATTGACTTTCATAGGAATAATCGCTTACCAACAAACTTTTTTCGTCAAGAAAACGAACCATCCCATCAGCATGACCTGAAATATCGCCTGGTTGAACAGGTAAAAGAAATATATTTTCTACTTTTAAATCCTTTTTTAAAATCGATATTACTGTTTCAGGTTCACGATTGGAATTTTCTTTAATCACCTTTTCGGTTAAAATTGCAGTATTTTTATATTTTACAATATTTCCACCATCAACAATTAGTTTTGAAAACCGTTTATTGATTCTATCAATGATTTTTGTTTCCGTTGGAATGGTTAACCTATTAATATACTTAGGTTGAATCAGGTAATTAGGGAAAAACTCAAATTGCACAAAATCATTTGTATTTATTTGAATTGGCATATAATCTCTACACCAAATATCCCGGGTGTTTTCAATAAAACCAACTCCAAGTTGATGTTCAATTAAAATGGGATCAAGTCGTTTCCAAAACGGGGCAAATTTTTCATTTTCCTTAATCAGAGAACTGAAATATACAAAATTGGTTTCGTGGTCGGTTATCATGGGGATTTGAAATTTTATTTTTGACTTATATGTTCAGTTACTACCCAAAGATTTTGTGTAGAACCTTTCAGATGAACAACACAATAAGAAAAATGTGAACTAACCAAATATACTTCAGTACCTGATGAAAGAGTTTTCATTTTTCCATTAAACATTAAAATTGACAATGCTTGTTCATCTTTTTCTCTAATATATCGAAACATTTCTTTAAAACTTGCTTTACTGGTAGCTACATATGTTGTTGTATTGACGTTCCTTGCATAGGGAAAGTGCGGGATTTTGCCCAGCTTTCCAATCAGCCCATTGAAAAATTAAAGCAAAATAATAAATGTCAAAAAACCACTGAATCCATCATTTTTCTGATGCCGAGTTTCCTGTTGGGTTTTTATCAATATGGATCAAGAACTATTGAATTTGTAAATATTATCAATCTTTTAGAGGCACGAGTCATTGCAACATATAAATGCTTAGGACATTTAAACTTATGAGCATTGAGAATTACTACTGTTTCAAATTCCAACCCTTTTGTAAGCAAAGTTGTCCCAACACATTTTCCATATATTTTTCGACCAACCCTTCGAACATTATTTCTTCTTTTTACCATAGAGTCATAGACTAATATATTGTCAATAATTGACTCTTTAATCGCTTTGCATAAAGAACTAAAAAGCTCCTTTCTATAGCATTTAACATCCGGTAATTTAATTATTTTCGTTATTGTATCTAGAACAATCGGTAAAGAAATATTTTTCTGTAATTCAGAAAAATTTGATTGCAACGGTTTTAATAATTCTTTGTCACTCTCTTTAACTTTTCTTTTTAATCCAATTTCATTAAACCAGATACCAATTCCAGTTTTATTTGAAAGTTCAATGCATATATTCTTAATCGTAGGTAATACATTTTGACTTTTCAAATTATCAATTGCATTTGACAACTTGTAAAAATCCTCATTGTCTATTGATTCAATGAGAATTGGTATATTTAAAAATCTTTGGATAAAATTAATTCGAGAATAAATACTTACTGAAACAGGATCAATTATAAGAATACTTTTTTCGTTTTTTATTAATTTGAAAATCATATCATAGTTGCGATAATCTGAATATATATCGTTACTGACAAATGTTTCAATTGAATTAAATTGTTGTAAATCTATTGAATTATTGCTAATTAATAGAGTTCTCACTAATGCTAACTGATTACCTAAAACCTCATTATTACCATTTCTCCATCTCCATGGAGTAATTAATTCTTGCTTATTATCATAAAATTCACCCATTATTGCTTGGTCAGTTAAATCAACAATTGGCTCATTAAAATCAAATATACCTTGTAAAAAATCACCTAAAATGTGAGTTGGTAAAATACTTGATAAAGTTAAAATTAATTCATGCTGCTTAAGAGTACAATCCTGATATTCATCTACAAAAAGTCCATCATAAGTATTTGATATAACTTTAGATACTGATTTTATTTTAATTATTTGATTTGCTGTTTCAATAATAAATGGATAATACTTCTTTTTATCTTCTTGTTTTGGTAGCTCTTTTTGGGAAAATGCTAATACATATTTTTGAGCGAAGCTAGTTATTGTTTCAACATTAAAGCAAGTATGAGAAACATCAAGCTTAGCTATTTTTTCTTTTATTGAATCAACTCCAGCATGAGTATGAGTTAATATTAAATGTTTGCCTAATTGATTGTCTTGAATATATTTCAAACACTTACCAATTGAATATGTTTTCCCATAACCAGCTGGGGCTATTAGCATACTCTTAGGTTTAGTGATAAAATCTTCAATATTAAGCATTATCTAGCCAATTTGATAAACCTTCAATTTGAGACTTTAATTTTTTACCTTCCATATCCTTTAAATATCTACAGCAAACAGAACCAAGAAATTCACCGTGGTCAATTCTTTTGAACCACTCTTTATCCTTCACTACTGAGGCTTTTAGTAGAGCTTCTCGCATTAATTTATTATCAGTATTTCTCCAATCGACAGGTAAAACACCTCCAAATTTATCTTTTATAGAATCTTCCAAATTTGGTTTTTCCTTTAATACATAATCAATTAATTCTTTTATACCATTCCACGGTAAATCCTCAAAAATTTGCTTTTCAAGGGAATTCCCTGCATTCCAATCAAACAGTTGAATGTTTTTTTCTCTCAATTCCTGTTTAGTTGGCTTAAGTTTATCATCCTTGTCGGAATCACAAAATACACAAGTATCAATATTCAGCTCTTTCAACTTTAATGCCTTATCAATAAAGCCATCACCTGCACCTAATATGTAAACTACATTTTTTGCTGCAAAACTTAAAAGCCCATCTTTAATTCGGTAAGAATCTAATGCTCTACATATTCCTATCTCTGTTTTGCCTTCACAAACAATTGTTTTTGAAGCATATATAGCTTCTGGACATGAACGAACTAAACTTTGGAATTTGTCATTATCTGGTACGAATTGACTTGAAAGAATTCCATCTGTAATTTTAATTCTTAAAAGATTCTCACATTCTAATTCTTCAATTACTCCCTGAGAATGCGTAGTAATAAAAACTTGACCTTGATTCTTTCTGTTCATACTGCATAAAGTTCTAGTCAAGTGCTTAACTCTATCAGGTTCTAAACCTTGCTCAAGTTCATCAATTAAAATTATTCCTCCTAAGCTTGTCAAAGTGATTTGTATGGCAATTGAAATTAATCTTTTCGAGCCCTTCCCCTTTAATCTAAAAGGAATATTATTATCATGCAGACAAACTCGACCATCCTTAATTGTTATATCTTTAAAATCAATTGTTGTATTTGTATTTTGAATATTTACACCAAGGCTTAATGTTGATTCCTTAATTTTATTAACAACTGATGTTAAGTGTTCAAAATCTAAAGTGTCAATTTGAGATTTTGCTTGTCTTAAAGCATCAATTATAAAATTATTTTCTGTTTCAACTTCCTTATCTTGTTTTAGAATTGAATATAATGGATTGCCTTTAGTCCAAGAAAAGTGTTGATTAATAAAATCTGAAACAAGAAAAACATTGAGACTTGCTCTATCTCTGGATCTAATCTCCTTCGGTGCTTGTCTTTGGTTTATAATTGACCACTTAGGCTCTAAATCCCTTTCAACTTTTAATTTAATCGTTAAAATCTGAGTGCTATCATCAATTGGCTCATCTTCAATTATGCCAGATTTATCATTGAGAAAACGTTCATATAAACCATATTTATCCTCTTGCAATAACTTTTGAGGCAAATTGTAAAGCGAAGCTTCTATTTCTATTGGATTATCTATTTCGCATTTATAAAAGTCAGTGTCATAAAAAGTCAAATTCCAACTAGGTGATAAAACATAAGAAATTGCTTCAAGAATAGTAGACTTTCCAGAATCACCCCTGCCAACAATGCAAACAAAATCGGTATAACCAAATGTATGGTCGAAGCTTTTTATACCTCTAAAATTTGTAATTTTCAATGAATAAATTTTCGCCATAATATCCTTTTTATATTTCTATTTCGAATCTACGTGTAGATGCGTTTTTTAGTCTTGCAGGTAATAAATGATGGTATGGTGTCGTACGAGATTACGAAGCGGTTTTCTATCAGGTTACACCGTCTTTTATTTACGATCCAAAAATATTCGAAAACCACTGAAACCCGCATAAAATGTGAGCCAAAGTTAACAATCGTTATTCTTTTTATATCGTCTTGATAATTTCCCATATTCCAATTTTTGTTGGCTGATAAAGTCCAGTTTGCTGTTTTATGTCTTCTGATAGGAAAACCAAATTTGTTGTTATGTTGTCAGGAAGTTTCAATTTGCCATTTGTTTTTGTTTTGTATGGGTTTTTGTATTCAAGCATAAAATTGTCGTAAATAGTTTTATATTCTCCCGTTGCGTTTTTAATGTCAATTATTTTTTTTGACTTGGAGTTATCAGTTTCAAAACTGAACCATTTCGTATAAAACCCTTCTGCTTTCTTTTTCTTGGAAGGCTTTGAACGAAACATTGGAGTTATAAATTTATTACCGTTTGTGCCTGTCGGTTTTAATATTAAAGTTTGAAAATTTGAAACAAACTCAAGTTGATTCCCACAAATAAGAAAGTAACCTTTGTGCTTCTTATTATTTCCCAAGTAAAGGTAAAGTCGCATAAGGTCATTAAATATTCTTTGTTTCTCGTCAGAGCTTCTTGTGGAATTATTCTTTATGTATTTAAACTCAAAAACATTTTTCTCATTTTTCTCATTTTTAAAAAACAAGTCAAACCGCTTTCTTGAAAGCTTTGGATGTCCGAACTCCAACTCAATGCTGTCCGTTCTTGAGCGTTCTAAATATTCCGCAACAGGAAACTTTATAGCACTTTCACTAAGAACATAGTCCCTTCCAACTGCCGAAGAATAACTTAGCCACCACATTACAGCAGTTGCTAATTGGTTAACACTAATATCCCTTGTCATCATAATTTTTGTTTTTCAAAGGGCTTGAATTCAATTTCATTGATTCCTCCTATAACTACTCTTACCCAGGGGTTATCAAGGTGAATTTCAACAAATTCATTGTAGCCCTTTCTACCTACATATTTTGAAACAGCATCATTAAGAATAGGTGTAGGATTGTCAGTGTTTAAGCCACCTCTAAGAATTACAACTTTCCCAACTGACTTGCCGTCCTTAGTTAGGTCTTGTTCAAAGATTTCTATTTTGCTCATATCTTAAATTGTTTATGTTGATTGGTGTCTGTCAACTGTTTTATAATGGTTGCTAACTAGTTTATAGAAACTATAATATCGTTCTATGTATCCAGGTTTAGATGTATTCATATAAAAACAATACTTTGTTTCTGCTTCAAGCATTAAAGTTAAATAATAAAAATATAAAACTATCTTAAAAAACGATTCATCTCTCTTCACTTATAAGTGCTTTATTATGCAAAAAGGTAACCCAATTCCGAGTATGTTATAAAACATGTTGCTTAGAATCGTTTATAGAATCATGTTTCAAAGGGATTGAATGAAAAAAAATTCAATTTTACTTCATTCTAATTTTATGTCATTTTTAGCAATGCAGAGAAAAATAGAAACAAAAACAAACATAATAATCGAGTAATTAAAAACTTTGGAAACACAAGTAATTCTTATAAAATTGAAAAATTCCATTTGCAAGTTACATGCTAATAAGTGTTTTTTTAATTGTATCTCTTAATAATGGCTCTACCCTTGTTATATCAGCATATTTTGGCCATTCTTTAATAATATCGCTAATCTGAGTAATAATATGAGTAGCTTTTTTAATATTCATCTGCTTTGCTAAAGACAACAAATCATCGCGGGTTATATTTTTTCTTTTACCATTTACGCTAAGCGATTGCTGACTTACCCAAGTACTACCGGGTCGATAAGAATGGCAAACATCAAAAGCAGGTGAAAGTTGCCACTCGCCACTTTTATCCATAATAAAAGAAAAGTTTTTGGTATGGTCATCACAATTGCGTGAAATTACATTAAACACCATACGTCTGAATACCTGCTCCGCCTGTGGATATGGCAAACCAAGCAAGCGTAATGTTTCAAATAGCTGTTCGTAGCTGTATGAGTTTATGTCACTAAAATCGAAGTGTTGCATAGCGCAAAAACTCTGCACATGTATTTTACCTTTACCTGGTTCACGGTCGAATCTACGTGTCATAAAGTGCGCTCTATGGTTTTCTTCCAAAAGACGGCACTCCGTCATTTCAATTTCAGCATCTTTTGCCATCAGGTGGTATGCCATTTCCACACGGCCATAACCGTGTGTCGCCCCGAACTGGCTATCGGTAACGCCATCAAATTTTATCAACCAGTGGGTAAATCCTTTGGGAGCTTCGGCCTGCCCACTACGTACTTCATTTGTTTCAGGATTATAAGCAATAACAGCTTTTGCTCTTGCACCACCTGCAGAAGTACCAATTTTCAAGATGTCAAGTAGCGCTTTTTCTTCATTTACAGATAGATTGGTCGAGAAATCTTTGCGACCAGACAATATTTCATTAGCTATTTGCACCAATGTGTTGATTTCAACCTTAGTGGATGAATTTGCTCCTTTTGGTTCCGGTGGTTCAAACTCCAATGCCCCCATACCACGTTTTCCAATAAAACACAACATTTCGACAGGATTTAAACTTCCAGACGGGCGACCATAGCGAGCCAACCAAGCATCAATAAGGGTATTTCCGTATTTGTCTGGCAATACGTCGGCAAGCAAACCCGGTAAGCCTTTAAATGCGTTTTCATCCCTTAGTTCAGAAAAGGAAAAAATACGTCCACTTGCTTCATTCAATGGCATTTTTAAAGGTGCAAGATCCCAATTGGTTTTGAGAAAAGAAGGTTCAAATTCAAATGACCCTATACGCGTGGATTCATCCCATGCAATTGCACCAACATTATTGTTCCAAATTTTAACAGTTGCAGTATTCGCCATTACCAATCAGATTTTGATTTTTTTTCTTTACTATTCGTATTTCTGGCCCTCATTCGACCTTTTTTTTCGAGCTTTGCCAACTGAATAGGACTGATTTGCTGCTTAACCTTAAATGACTGCAAAAGGTGTAAAAGCTTCAAAGCACGTAATAGTTGAACAAATGTCATAAGATTACTACTCACTCCATTTTCGAATGAACTAAGAGTGTCCCTATTGATTCCTGCTTCTTTAGCCAATTGTGACTGGGTTTTATTTTGTGCTAAGCGCTGTTGCTTAATAAAAGCACCAATTGTACCTATCAAAGCTGTATCACTCATTGCCGTCCAGTTCTTGTCGGTTATTTCCGTCATTATGTAACTTTATTATAGTTAATGCAGGTTTTCTCCGACAAATATACACTTTATTGTTTATTTGACAAACTATTTTTCAAAATTTATATTTGGGATTAGAATTATTTCAATCTTTTTAATAAAGAAGCTCTAATTTATATTATAGAAAATGAATAGTTTATTCTAAAAAAAGTTAAAAATTAAATATTATGCTGGATTTTACCCCTGCAATAAATCAAAAGAACATTGCCTGATTAAGCGATGAAATTTTCAAACGTAAAATACACCAAAGGTATATTTACCATTAACAAAATTGCAGAGTTGATTAACTCTCAAATCAGGAGTTGGATAAACTTCGATTCAAAGTTCAGTAAATCTTAAATGTGCGGGTAATTTCATGTTATTAAGATGGTTTAGTAAAATGTATACACAACATGTATCGTAAATCCAAGAGACATCATTGTTACAATGCTTACAGCCAATTAAAAGGGAAACTCAATGCTTCCCGAATTTGTTTGTGCATTGGCAATGCCATTATTTGTCTTTATCATGAGGAACCGTATAAGTAGAGATGCTCAAATACCATGAGAGGTTTAGGGGTGAGACTGCTCTTAACCTATTCAACTTAATTTTAAATTAATACCTCTAAAGTCATCTTCAACTATTGCAAAGTGATAACTATCTTTCCATTCTCCACGAATAGGTAATAATTTTCTTCTTAATCCTTCTCTAGTCATTCCCAATTTCTCTAAAACTCTAATAGAGAAATTATTTTCCGTAGACACATCAGCTTCAATCTTGTGTAATTTTAATTTGTCAAAACCAAATTTTACAATATTTTTTGATGCTTCGGTCGCATACCCTTTTCCCCAGCTAGGTGGAATAAGTTTATAATAAAGCTCGCCTAATTTGTATAAATCATTTGAAAGTATCAGTCCACACAGTCCAATAAACTCATTAGTATCTTTTACAACTATTTTCCAATGATAAGATCTCCTAGGATTTGTTGTTTGGTCATCAATGAAATATTTTATTATCTTTTTTGTTTCTTCCAAATCCTTTGGAATACCAAGTGTATTATACTTATCAACTTCTGGATAAGTATAAAGTTCATGAATACACTCTACATCTTTAAATGATATTTCATTTAAGATTAATCTTTCAGATTCAATAACCATAATTATAAATTTATATTTTTTCTTTCAATAATGTATCTCCCCAAAATAGGCTTTTACTATTTAGGTTAATTATTATTAGTTATTAATACAGATTTATTTTCAACCAAGGCCTTTTCTATCATTGTTAATTAAGAATTGAAATCTCCTTTTTGATTTTATCAATTTTTGAATTAGATAATTTTCTTGAATAGTTAATCATTCATTCGCAAAGTTAGAAGCTTAATTGAAATCAATTTATTTGTCTTTGATTGTATTATTATGCCAAATTCTTGATATCAATTAAAAATATTTTTCAGATTGAAATTATGATTTTTGTTCATTATTATTCATACTGCTTAAATTGGTTAAGAGACTTTTTTTCACGTAAAAATGTAATTAACATACCAATTACAAATGTTAAAGTTACCCATATCCAGAAATGTGGTTGTGTCACATTTTTTTGCATAATTAATGTTGGCATGATTGAAATTAAAGAATTAGCAAGACCATGAACATACAGTCCTGAAAATGGTTTGTTTCCTGAGACTTTTCGAATCCAGGAAAAAATGAAAGAATACCCTACCATCAGTAGAATAAAACCTCCAAAATTCATGTAAAACTGACTTGTTCCTGTTATGAACCATAAAGGGATATGCCAGAAAGCCCAAATAATCCCTAAAATTATATTTGCGAACCATATTCCGAATTTATTTTCAAGTATAGGAAGAGCATAACCTCGCCAGCCAAATTCTTCCTGACCACCTCCCAAAAAAATCATAAATAGTAAACAAGGAATATAAATCCAGATAGAAGGTAATAACATTGATAATCGTTTTTCACCAAATAATTCGGGTAAAAACCAGGCAATAAATGTGCTGCCCCCAAAAATCATTATTGGAAAAACATATGCTTTCCAGCCCAATTTAAAGTCAAAAAAGCTTTTCAGGTACCTCCTAAAAAAATCTTTTCCCTTTTCCTTTTTTAAAGCAAAAAATGCCCCGACAAATGGTCCAAAGACTCCCAACATAATAATTGGATATTTTAGGAATAAAAACAACTTGTCTGAAACAGTAATAATCTTGCAATTAATTAAGGCTATTAGTATCCAAAGCATCCATGACCAAATAATTGTCATTATGAAGAAACGTAACGGAAAACGAACATTATTATTCATAACTTAAAAATTTTGTTGTATTAACTCTATAACTTACTTTAGCTTTACCACATAAACTCGAAATTTATTATCGAAAGTACTCGCTTTTTCCAATGAGTGCAAATGGATTTTAGGAAGATTATTCATTTGAAATTTTATCTTTTACTTTTGTTCCAAGAAGCAGCAAAACAATTACAACAAAAATTGCAATCGTATCAGGTATTAATTGCATTACATTACCACTATTGTTCAACAAAGTAACAACTGTAATAACAATACAACGCATTGCTATAATCAGAATTATTAACCAAGCAGCAAACTTAACCTTTGATAAATCCTTTTGAAATGCCATGATACAAAGTATTATTCCCAAAATCAGGTTTTCAATCCCAATTATATGCCACACATAGGTAAATCCAACTTTAGTATTATTATCAATTATAGAATTTTCTAAAATCTGCAAACTTGTTGCGAACCCATTCAAGGTGTGAGTAACAGCAAAGAGTACACACAAAATTCCAACTATTAAATAAAAATAATTTTTAATCATGTTATTGTTTTTTAGTTTGATTCCTAGCATTTTGCAATATGAAAAGTTAGGGATTATTCGCTTCGTTTATGAGACCGCTTTGCTAAGTTGCGGGCCTTGTCGCAATCTACAGATACAAAAACTGATGTTGGACAGAACAATTTATTTAAAGACTTAATCCCCAAAATTTTATATACAATTCTAGCATTTGTCTGTTATTGAATATTATAAGTTTTTATTTCCATTCGTTTTTCAAATATCTTAATACTAGGAAAATCTTCTGTCATAGTGTTGGCAACATCAATGAACCTTTTATTTTGGTCATGGTGTAAATGCATAAGCACTATATGCTTAGGTTTTATATAATTCTTTATTATCTCAATTCCTGCACAATCATTACTCCACATAAATTCTCTACCAAGAAAGGCAATATCGATACCTTCTTTATCTAGTCGAAAGTATTCATATTCTAATATGGCATCAGAATTTGAGTCTCCACAATGAAATATCTTAACGCCGTTTATGTTAAACAAAAATCCTAGATTTTGAATATATCGATGCCTATTAATTCTTTTTCCAGTTTCTGGATCGTTAACATAGTATGGCCCATGAATTAGTCGGTATACTGTTATTTCAATTCCATTAATTATTGTGTCACAAAATGTCAGATTATCAGGGATTATTTCAACTAATCGATCACTAATAATTTCATTATAATTATCAGCTTCTTTGATTTGGGCAATAGATTGTTCGGTCGAAATGAATTTCCCATGTTTATTATTTTTTAAATGGTCAACAACAAATGAAGCGTAAAAATGGTCAGCGTGACAATGTGTTGCAGCTATCAAATCAATATTTGCAAAATCTTCTTTTGCATTTTTCATCAATTCTAATTGGGATGTATCAGGAATATCACAAAATCCATATTCTTTATCGCCGAATAATGCGTCTATTAGAATTATTTTATCATTTACTTTTATAAGAAAACCCTCATTAGTAATATAGGTTATTTCAACATTATCTTGTAAGGTATCTTCAGAATAGCAAAATTGAACTGAGGTCAAGGTTATAATCAGAATTATTATCAATTTGTTAATCATTGTTCTCATAATATAAGTTTTGTAGTATGCTTATTCAAATTAACGCTAACAGTAAATTGTAAGTTATCGTCGAGGATGACGTGCATTTATATGTTAGGGAACGGACAGATAATTGTGCGAGAATCCGAAATAATAGCACTGCATGGATTTCACAATGCAGTTTACAAAATATTATATGCATGTTGTTTTCATTTTTGTTATTTTATTGTGATAAATATTTCTCCATCCCTTTTGAATACTCTGTTTTATAACTTCCTACACTGTCAGAATAGATGATGAAATAATCTAAATCAGGAATTCGTCTTTTGAGCATTTCTATTCCTCTAGTTCCTATCGACATGATTACAGTTGCAAGTCCATCGGCAGTAATACATTCTTTGGACAAAACTGTAGCACTTAATATATTTTGGTCGGCCGGATAACCTGTTTTGGGATTAAGTGTATGTGCATATTTTTTACCATCTTTGATATAATAATTTCTGTAATCACCAGAAGTCGCAACACCCATTCGTTCTTTAATATGCAATATTTGATAGATAATTTCCTCCTGTCTGCAAAAATTATCATCAACCGGTTTGGTAATAGCAACTCTCCATGGATCTCCATTTTTGTTTACTCCTTTTAATGACATTTCTCCCCCGATTTCAATCAGGTAATTTTCAATTCCGTTTTTGTCGAATAAGTCAGCAATCAAATCGCATATACAGCCGTCTCCAACAGTCGAAAAGTTAAGTAGTATCCTTGGATCATCCTTTATTACTTTTTTGTTCTCCAATCTGACTTTTTTATATCCAACGAAAGTTATTAAACTATCTATTATTTGAGGAGATACACTGTCCATTTTTGAAAAACCAAATCCCCATAAATTTATTAATGGAGCACAAGTAATGTCCAACATTCCATCAGATAATTCCGATATTTGTTCTGATTTTTGAAACGCATTTATAAAAATTGAATCGACTTCGATTTCTTTATTTTGATTTACCTGTGATATAATCGAAAGAGAATCAAATGGATTTAAAGAATGATAATACTCTTTCATTTCTTTTTGTATGAGTTGTTGTACCTTATCTGGTGAATTGCTTTGAAAAGTTATATGGTAAGGAGTATGTAGATTCCCAACAATTTCGTAATAATCAGTTTTATTGTTACAACTCTCAAAAAGAATGATGAATATAAATATAAGAAGATGTCTCATTTTCATTGCTGTTTAATATTTGCATATGTAAGTCCATAGCTAGTTTGCAGATATTATACAATTATACTCCAAAAACATACAGAGTCTATGAAATCTACAAAACCCACCATTACTTATACTCGATGTCATGCACTAGCGATTATTATAGTTTAAAGTCTTCAAGTGTTATAAAAATTTAAATTTTCGATCATCAATTGTTTTTTATTAAAAACCTTTATTCTCTTATTAATTTTAATATTTTTTTTGGATATTGGAGCGCTTCCTTTGATGCCGTAATGAATGCTGCTATTAGAATCAAGCCCCTGTATATGAATGAACCCCAACAGTATTAGTTCGTGTGTCTTATGCATAAGCTTTTTTATTAATCCATATTTTAAATTCTACAATAACAATATCAATCAAGTACTTATCCTGCAAATCTGTTTGTTATACAATTGGTTGCATTAAGTCCCACTCTCTTCTCAAAAGGCTCATGTTGTAAGCAGATAAAAATTTATTATCAATTACAAAAGACTCTCGCAGCAATCCCTCAATTGTAAATCCACATTTTTCATAACATTTTATTGCTGACTTATTGAATTCAAAAACTCCCAAATCAATTCTATGTAATTTCAATTCTTTGAATCCCATTTGTAAAAGTTCATTGATTATCATCTCTCCAAATCCTTTATTACGGTCATTTTTATCAGCAATTAGGATTCTGCATAGTCTGGCGTTTCTATTACGCTTATCTATTCTATTAATTTCTCCATGACCAATTACTTTATCAGTAATTTGGTTTATAACTTTGTATATTTTTCGGTTATTATCAGAAACATATTCAATTAGTTGATCTTCAGTTATAGGAAAACTAAAAATCGAACCAGCAAATTGATACATGAAATTTTCATTATCAATCCAACCAATGAACCGCTCAAAATCCTTATTAGTAAATTCTTCTAATCGTATCATATTAATTCGAATTTTTAAGTTGTCATTTCACACAACTAGTTAATAGATATAATAAAATTAATTATCAACAACATACTGTATACATCTTGATACGATAAAATCTACAAACTCGCCATTACTTATACTAGATGTCATGCATTAGTGATTATTATCAAGGTTATAATCAATTTATTAATCCTTGTTTTCATATAATAAGTTGCAATATATAATTTAGTAAATGCTAATTGTTTGCAAACAATTTGTATTTGTTAGATTGTAATCATATCTGTAGTCTCTAAGAGTATAACAGTAAACAATCTGATCTTCGTAATTAAAGTTATCCAACATGGTATTAATTTACTGTCAGTAAACGGTCATTTTTCAATTTTTTTAACAAATGCTTCACCTTTTCCTATCTCACCAGTTTCTTTTGATTTTAGAATGATTGATATTTTATCGAATCCTTTAACCCTTTCAGAATCCTTAATTGTTTCTAACCCATAATTAGGTTTTAGAACTTGTAAATCATATCCATAATAATAATTTCCCCTTGCATATTCGGTAGTTTTATTAATCACAACAATTTCAGCATCAGCACCATTTATTTTAATATCTAATTCATCTGGAGATATTGTTTCTGGAGCCATATTTATTGTATCCCCTTTTTCAATTGCATTTGGATTTCCTTTTTTTAAACTCATTGGTCGAAAATAAATTCTATAAGTCATATGAGGGGTAACCTGAGGCTCAAATGCATTTATTCCATAAAGTTCCATATTATTATATTGAGGATTGATTTCTAAATCGTTAAAAAGAGGAACATTCCAAGCCCAATATTCAAGCTTTGTCTTTTTATAGTCAGATAGTTTTATGGCATATAAGCAGTAATAGTTACCAATATCTGCTATTAATGAGAATTTGCCGTCTCCATCGGTTAAGGTTTCATATACATTTTCAAATTGTTTATTTTTCAACCTTACAGAAACGCTGTCAATTGGATTTCCTTCAAAATCTGTAACTTGTCCATAAAGTTTAGCTTTCTCTTGTGCATTTGATCCAAAGAATAAAATAATTAAAATTAAAGTGATTGTAAACGTTCTCATAGTTTTTCATATTAAATGTTTGCCAATATTGGCTATACCACGTGTGGTGCATTTGTGCATTTTATAACTTTTTAATTTTTTCAATATCGTCATATAGAATACTTACATTACATTGGTTTCAAATTATTATTAAGTCTGTCAATAATCTTTTCTAACCGAGTTTGACGGGTGTTATCAGATTTGGCATCAAGATAAAATCCAGTATATGTACGCTGTACCGAATGCGACATATTAAGCAAATTGCTATAAGCTGGCTCATACGACTGTATAATTTTCTTAAATGTCTTAATTTGTTCATCATTAATAAGAATTCGTTTAGCGTTTTCCCATAAACCATTTTTCTTGGCGCGTTCTATGGCTTCTAAACCCTGCTGAGTCATTAGGCCTTTTTCTATAAGCGCTTGTGCAAGCTCTTTGTTTTTAACAGACCATTTACTTTTTGGTAAGCGTGGTGAAAAATACTTTTTGTAAGCTTTATCGTCAATAGATTGCATTTGTCCATCTATCCATCCGTGACAAAGCGCTTCTTCCAAAGCCTCAGTAGAAGACAGTGTAATAATTTTCCTTTTTTTTTACCAAAGAGTATCCAAATGCCTGTGCTCTCAGTTCCATACTTGTCAAACCACTCCCGAAAGGCTTGTCTGTCAGTGAAGGTTAATATTTTATTCATAAATTATTTTAAGGATGTGATAGTGTAACTAACCAATAGGATGCTTAGTAAATGACCAATGGCTATGAACGATTTTCCATTTGTTATTTTTTTCAAGTCTACAAACCTCTGTGCAATTCTCTTTCCAGATTTTTTCACCAGAGTATGAATGCAAATTGTAGTAAAGCATTTAATTAAAAATAGTTTATTGTACATCTGAAAGATTATTCAATCCAAATAGAATGTCTTCCTTAATAATTTGCTGCATTTTTTCAGGCTCTTCAAATAGAGGGCTATGAGCTGATTTTTCGAAAATGTAAAATCCTTTTATTGGTGCATTTATTTTTTCAAAGTAATACTTCGCCAAATTATAGGATACAGTATAATCGAAAATTCCACTCATGAAATAGACTGGAAGCTTTAGTTCAGTAACCTCTTTAGTTAAGTCGGTAGTTATAATATTAGCCCAAATTATACTAATCCCTGCATTTGACTTACCACACCAGAGATTGATTTTTTCAGTCAGGGTATATTCCCTACATAAAAGAGAAGGTAAAAAAATACCAGTGATTACTGATTTCATATCATGCGTGGTACCAATACCAAGTGAGTGCATAGCGATATCGCGCAATTCACTATATGCTTCGGTAGTTCCAGATGCCATAGTAATAGGTGCTGCCTCAAGTTTTCGGGTCATCTTTTTGTTCCCATTTTCATTAAACTTCTTAAGCATATATTCGTATGCCAAAATTTCTGACTGCATTTGATTTGAAATCTGAGCTACACCAATATACGCATGGTACAGTTCAGGTGCCTGGGAAGTGACTTGTATGCCAATAAATGTCCCTCCAGAATGTCCCATAAGGTAAATTTTATTCTGTCCAAAACGATTTCGGAGGTAGTTTGTTACTTTCTTTGTGTCGGATACCATCTGTTCAAGATTCATTGTTTCAGGAGGTATGCTTGCACTGTAAGAGAGTCCTGAACCACGCTGCTCCCACCATACTACAGTGAAGTAATCTTCAAGACCAGTAGGATATTTATTAGTAAGGAAATAATCTGGCATACCTCCATGCAGGTAAAGCAGAACCGGATTATTTACATTTTTTCCCTTGATAAACATACCTTGTTTAATTCCATTAATGGTGATATATATTTTTTCTGAAATGCTTCCCTCAAGAGATTTCCCTTTTTCATCAAGGAATGGTTTTGGTTTTCCCGGACTGCATAGCAATAGAACTATTGCAAGAATAAGTAACAAGCCTAAAAAGACCGAAATCGTTGTCAGCATAATTGATCTCCCTTTCCTTTTGACAGTTGTATAAGAAAATTGCTTCATTAAGTAATCAAATTTTAATTTCCCTTTATCTATTACTTCTTTTAATCCTGTATCTTTTACTAATATTGAGAATTTAAAACGTCAAAAGCAATATGAAAAACATGTTTTATACCCGATGTCAGGTTAAATATATAGGAAATTTTCATGATCAAGACATTTAACTAATTTCTAAGAACTTAATTAATAAAGCTAAGCATATTGGTTATTTTCTTTTAGCCTTCATTTCTTGTACTAATTTCCAACTATTACCATGATCGATAGTTTTTTCATTACACCATCTGAAACTATTAGGCGTGATATCACGATATATCCATCGCGACTGATGACCAAAACTATCAATCTCCCCAAGTTGTATTATCTCATTTCCAACCTGTCGGCCAATTTGTTGTACAATAGTCCCACTTGGTGGATTTATCCAGACAATATGCCATACATCAATCTTGGGATCATAAACCCGTATAGTTGTACTATACCTGTTTCCAGGTTTGTACCAACTTATTATATTGTCTTTTCTGATTGGAGTTATCCAAAGATCTTGAATTGCACGCCCTTCAAGCACCCATTCAAACCGTATGTCCCATTTTGAATGTTTTGGAATACCTTTATCTGGATACTCAATGGTCTCAGCTGTCCAATCACCAATAAACTGACCATAAAGCATTAATTTGTCTTTATATTCTTCTGCGGGTCCATTTGAAACCAATCCTTTTACAAAACTGCTTTTCATATCATTTACCATTTTGTGCTATAATTTAAAAGTACTTTTATTAAGGCATTGAACTCATTGTTATTGTTTTTTAAAAATCAGCTTGCTGTCTAAGTTCATCAATAACAGAGGAACTAATCCAGTAAATATCTGTATTGCCATTTTGTGGGCTATTATGGAATTCATGCAAAGATTGTTGACTAAGTTTATCAATTTCATTGTTGTTCATTCTTGCAGACATAAAAAATATGTACTTACCATCAGATGAAACTGATGCTGACCACTCTTTGGGATTAGATGAGTTAATTTTTAATCCCATATTGATGGGGTGACTCCATTTATCAAGGCTATTACGGAACGAGATATAGTAATCAGTGCCACCATAACTATCAGGCATTCCATAAGCAGGGATTATGATGTAACTTTCATCAGATGATATGAAAGCATTGTACCTGGCTATTCCTATGTTTACATTGGGACCCAGCTTTTCTGGTTGCTGATATGTTCCATTTACGAATCGCGAGCGATAAATAAATTCATCGTTAACTAATGTATCTAGATGTGTATAATAAATTGTACCATCTTGTGTTACAGATGGGAAAAACTCTTTGCTTTTTGTATTAACAGGCTGACCAAGATTTATCGGTTTTAACCATTTACCATCTGTTTTTGTGGATACCCAGATATCTTCATTGATAATAGTTGTAGAATCTACTGGTATAGTTGAAATAAAAAATAACTTTTTCCCGTCTTGAGAGAGGTGAGGTTCGACATATTTGTAGAGAGGATTGGTGCAATACTCAAAAACCTCGGGAGCAGTCCAAATATTATTAATTCTCTGAGTATAAAAAATAGTTGTGTACTTAAAGTTTCCTACTTCACGGCAGAAAAAAATTTCTGTACCATCAGGGGATATAGCAAAATCTCGCTCATTCATTCCTGTTGATATGGTATTTGGGGCAAAAAGCTTTGCTGAATCACCTGGAGATAATTGACCAAAGTAATCACCTTGAATTACATCTCGTTTGTTATTTTCATTATGATTAGATAAACAGGAAGTTAATATTATAATAATTAATGAAAATATGGCATAGGATATATTTTTCATATAGCTTTTGTTGATTTAGATATTTTAAAACCGTTTATTTAATAACTTCTAAAGAACTACAATTAATCGATAATTTTTTTTAAAAAATCGCCATCGATAATCAACAGTTTTACTCCATTAACGGTTAATGAACGATGAGAACTCAAATCATCGGTGACTACATATGTCATTCCTTTTGTTAGTACAGATTTTTTGCCATCACTAAGTTCACTCACGAAGTCACCCTCCAAACAATGCACTATATGTCCTTTTGAACACCAGTGGTCAGCTATATAGCCTTTTGTATATTCAACCAATCTTATTCGCAGGCCTTCAAATTGCATAGTCTGCCAATAAGCAACGCCCTTCTCTCCCGTGTGTTTGGTTTTTGGTATGCTAGTCCAGTCAATCGCCTGAAAAGAGATATTTTTGTTATTCATATTTATTATGTTTTAATTATTGTATATTCTAAAGTACTTTCTAATTATAGAATTCCATAAAGTTTTAATAAAGCAATTATATCTGTCTCTTTCATTAAAATTTTATTGTTACTTACTAAGCTAGTCTTTTGAAAAAAGTTAAAGGTCAAATATTGCATTTTATTATTTTAAAATTTCTTTCACTGCTATTTCCAGAACAGTGTCCCTGTTTTGAATAATCTCCTTTATCGTAGGTTTAATTTCAATATCAGGTGTTATTCCAAATCCAACATATTCTCTTCCATCAGGGAAAAAATCCTGTTTTGAACAAACAAGGGCAATACCATCGCCAGGCAATTTAAATATTATAGGATTTCCACTACTACCGGCAGTTTTGGCTCCAATCATTTTACCTCGATTTATAGTAAGAAAGCCAATACAAAAATCTTCTGCACATGAAAAAGTACTTTCATCTGCAAGCAGAACCATTGGTTTAGTATAGATGACTTTATTATCAAAAGGTAATACCTCATATTCATCCGATTCAAACCATTCTGTTTTACTCCCCCAACTCCTATGTGCAGCAATATTTTTGGGAGATCTCCATTTTCCTGTTTTAAATGTTTTATTTGTAAAATGCTTCAAAATATAAAGTGAAATATCTGTAGCACCACCTACGTTTTCTCTAACATCAATAATTAGTCCATCAGTAAGCAGTATCTTTTCATAAATAGAGTCGAAATTGTTTCTGATATTCTCACTTGCAACAAAATTATTTATTTTAAGATACCCAATATTATTAGCAAGTAATCTAAACTCAAAAGGTTTTCCATTTAACATTTCTTCTTCCATAATCCATGGTTCCCGGCTAATCTTATGTTTTAACCGTTTGCCTTCAAAGTTTTCGAATTCTATACTTATTGGTTCGGTTGTGCTCCCGCTTAAAAGAAATTGACTAAAAATTTGTAATTGCCGATCTTGAGGAGTTGATGCATAAACATAAGGAGCTACATATTTCTCAGCATAAGCGAATGGATTCATTTCATTAATAGCGACAATTTCCATGCCTTGCTTCAAACCTTTATTACTAAGCAAATCATCTAAAACCCTTGTAATTACAACCTTGCCTTCAATTAACTTTGTTGTAAATTGCTTATTGGTTGTACCAAAATACTTATTACGTAATTGAACCGGAGTAAAGATTCGAGTATGTCCATCTTGCAGTAATGACATAAATTTTTGCAATTCCAGATAATAATCCCAGTCATTACTTGTTTCTAATACTTTTGGTATAGTTGCTAAATAACAACTATCCCAATTTAAATCAGGAACTTGTTGGAAAAAGGCAAAGTTATAACTAACTTCTTTCCATAGTAAGGATAATCCAAATAGCTTTTCATTGTTTGAAATTTTATTTTCAGTCTGCCCCAATGCGTTTGCAGAGATTGATATGATTATAATAAATGATAGAACTATTGCTTTCATTAGATCTTTTTCTAAAATTTTATTTGTTTTTTTAATCCAATATTGACGATAAATAATTAATAATTATCAAAAAAACATAGTTAAAATATTAAATCCATTTCCGTTTTTTATTGATTTCCTCCTTCTCGCGAAACGCCTCTTCTATATCTATCTCAAAACGATTTGCTATTGAACATAGATAAATTAATATGTCTGCAATTTCTTCATTAACTGAACTAATTTTGGAGTTAATATCTGTTTTTAGGTTCGTTGCTTTACGAATAGATTTAAATAATTCACCCATTTCTTCTCCCAACAGCAAACATTTTTCTATTACATTTTGATTGGTAAAACCTCTCTGGATTTCAAGAATTTTTACATATTCCTGATAATCTCTTAAAGTTGGATTTTCTTTTAATTCTAATTTGCTCATCTTTTATCTCATTTTTATTAAATGGCTGTTTAATAGATTTGAAAAATAGTAATTACCACTCGGCATTGTTAAATTCCATAGGATTGTAAATTGTAGATGGCACACTACAGTTGGGATAAATGTTAAAGTATTTTTCAATCATATTGAGTTCTCCATGGTTATTATAAAATTTTATAACTGTAGCAACCGGATAGCCATTGATGTTTTCATATTTATCAAACTCTACTTCTCTTGAGTTTTCGCCAGTTTTACGACGCATTTTGAGAAAAAGGAGAGTCTTCTTATCAACCCAGAAACAGGTACTTGATGTATCTCCTACTAACCAAGCTTCTTGTCCTAAACATTGATCTTCAGCAATTAAATTAAGGTTGTACCCACATTTTTCGGTTCGTTCTGCAGTTATCTCGGGAGGAATATTATTAATATCTAAACCCAGCACAACTAAATCGTGAATGCGATACTTTGTTGATTGGAGAGTCCCTTTTTGGTATGTATAGAGGCTATCGTTTGTAAAAAGTAAGCCATTACCGCTGGCCCAATTGGTGAACTTTAGTATTAGATTACTGGGTGATTGATAAGCCTCAAGCCAGACATCTGTTCCTACAATGCTGTCGTTTTTATAGTATATAACCTCTTGCGAAAAACAAAGAGTTTTGTACCAGCTTGCCTTGTTTGCATTGTACATTTGATCAATTAATTCGTACCCATTTTGGAGTTGTTGAGCAAATAATGAAAATGCGTTTAGCAGTATAATTATAATTAGTATTTTTTTCATGTTTTTATAGTTATAAAATTAAGACGACTTCTGAATTGCCAGTTCTAAATCCTGAATTCTTTTACTATTAATTACTTTCTGATAATTATCATCTGATATCGGGATTTTTTTATCACGGATTAATTTGAGATACTCTAAATTGCGTTTCCAGCGTTCTAGCACTTCATCAGATACTTCAAAGTTATTATCCGGAACAAATAAACGTTTTGGAATTTGAGGCTCAAACCCTAAATCGTTTAATTGTCTTTTAATTTGAGGTATGTGATCAATACCAAAAACAATAACAATTCTATATGCATTTTTTGCTTTGGCAGCATTTAAAGCATTTTCAACAATTCTTCTGTTACGTTCGTGCCAGTTACCACTTGCTAATTCTGCAATTGAATTAATTCCTATAATTCTTTCGTATAATGAATCAGTCATTTGCAAATTTAAGTTCCCGTGAATAAAATCATAAATAGATTGGCTGTTTGACCCATTGATTAAACTCCGCATTGTATCTGACAATGATTTAACTTGCTCTTTAATATACAAAGGGTATTCACTTTCAGCCTTTGATTGAGTAGCATAATCCAAACGCCAGTCAACAGGTACAAATTTATAGTTTAACTTTGTTGCCATTTCTGCAAGAAACGCCGCTTCAGGAGGGTAATATCCTTCCATTGGTTGATCAAATGCTTCAGGCACAATCTCTCCACAAACTAAATCTGGTTTTAAAGCACTGATTTGGGACTGAAGATCAATAATAGAATAATTGTAGTCTGGATTAAAGTGCATTGAGTGAATAGAACCGACAATGAAAATCTCTGGTTTTGTATCAAGTTCATCTTGTTTGTTTTCTTGCGAGAATAAAACAAATCCAAACAAGCCAATAATGTATAAAGAAATTTTTGTAAACATATTCTGTATTTTTAAGTTTATTTAAAAAATATTTTCTGAAATTTATTAAATTCTGCTCCAGCTTGATTTCATTACCGGATGATCTGTTTCATTCAATTTTATGGTTGCATTCCAGATATAACTCTTTGGCCAATCTTTAAAAACCTTAACAATCAGGAATAATAACTTAAGAATAAATCTATTTTCATTTGGAATCCAACCTTTATTTGCTTGAATTTTTAATTCTATCTCTTGTCCGTGTCTTTTTAGATAATATTCTCCACGTATAGTTCCTATCGTCTTATCGGTTGTAGTCATAAATTTACCGTTTAAAGCAACATCATCGACTAAACATACTATATCAGGTAAAGGTGGAAAAAAGTTAATATTTAAGTAATGTTTGTGGTTTGTAGTTCTTATATCTTTTATTTCGTAATGCCCATTATTATTGACCAATTCATAAGCCACCCCATTATCTTCTAATCTAGTTTTCTTTCCGGGCATTAAAGGAAATAATTGACCATGAAAATTTTTGTTCCAATCAACATTAAATGCATCGGTAGAATATCGGGTAAAATAGTTTTTTGAGTAGTCAATCGGCAATGGAAAAGTATCTGGTTTATGTTTTACTTCATCAATCTCTATTTCAATATTAGTATTTTTTCGTTTTGTAAAAGACATTTCATATAACGAATAGATTGGTAAAGAAGATGGTTTTTTAGAAACTACACCTACAGGTGCAAGCAAATAAAAAGGATTATTCTTTAGTTTTTTATTTTCATTAACTATAACTTTAATCCTTCGGCCATATTTATCATTAAAAGTAAAATAAACATCCAGACAGCCTTTAGTTATTTCGAATTTTGCATTTTCTAATGCTCTTGCAAAAAAAGTTACATCGTTTAATACACTGGCTTGTGATGCAAATAGATACCCGGGCTGATAGTAAATATCAGATCCCCCATCATTTCGGTAAGCAACTACTAATAAATATTTTTTACCTGTTTTATCAGATGCTTGCTGTAATTCAAAAGTATTATAGAATTCATCAGGATCTTTTTCAAAATTGATCAGAATTAAACGATTCATATCATCAATACTTAAGCTAAATGGCGAGTAAAAACATCCATTTGACATTTTTGAATAAATATTAGCAATTAAATAATTTTTAAATACTTTTCGATATGCAATTGTTTTCATCTATACTAGTTCATTTAAGCTTGATGTTTCGTAATGTTCTATTAATTTTACTTCGCTACAAAACTAGGCAGTTAAAAAATGAATTTTATGAATCTAAGTTCATAAATAGTCATATAGCATTTTTTGATCTTGCAAAGAGCCTGTACTCTCACTAAAGATGAGACTTGATAATGGCGATTGTGCTGCAACAAACTCTTGTTTTAAATTTCAAATCCTGAAAATTATTGTTTGTAAAAAGAGTTCTGGATAATCGGGTACATTCAAAAACAGTTATTTTTTAACAATCTTGTACGCGTATCTGTAATCTCCTTCAATTTTGAAAAAGTATAATCCATTTGTTAAGCTTTCAATATTGATTTGCTCATACTCATTTTTAATTGAACCTGTTAGTACTAATCTACCAATTGAATCATACATTTTGTAAATTTTATTAAAAAATTGAGGTTTTGATTTTATAGTTAAATAATTCTGACATGGATTGGGATAGATCATAAAATCTTGTTGAATTGGCAGTCTAACTCCAGTTGTTCCCATTGAAAAAGTAACTGTAATTTGCTTATAATAAAGAGTAGTTGTTGCCTCAAATCCAGAATCTGTCCCAATACAAATCCATACCTCGCCAGATTCATCAGTAGTAATAGTAAATTGATGTAAAAAATTATTCCTGTTGATTATCGTAAACACGGTAGTAGTATCTGATACACCAACATGCCCAATAGTATCCATATCAGGGCCGGGATTAGACTGAATACCCTTATTGATGTTCATTTGATAAAATCCAGCCGTATTAACTTTAATGGGTTCAATTATGGTTGCCCCAGCTTTCATTTTAACACTTTCTCCTGGAGCTCCTCCAACACCGCAGGCTAATGTGGGCGCTTTTGAAGCGAAGGAAACATCTATCATAATTTGATAGGTCGTGTTAGGTAAGAGACCTGAAATTTTTTTCTTAATGAACATAAACAAGTCGTCACTGTGATTGAATCCACTTATTTTTAACCCAAATTCTGATGTATTTAGCGGAGCAGGCAAGTTTGACCTTTGGAATTCCAGTTCGTAGAAGACAGAATCGTTAACTGGATAATCAGCAAAATCTCCTTTCCATCCATCATATCCGGTTGAAAAATCATATATATAAGTTTGTGCATTTGTATTAAATGCAATTAGAGAAAGTAAAATGATTGAGATTCTTTTCATTGATCTTAATATTTGTTGTTTTAATATTTAGAATTGCGAAAGTGTGAGTAAACGAGTTCTATTTCAACTCACAATCTTAAATTATTTAAATTGGAGAAAAAGCTTTTAACATTTTGCGGTAAATTGCAGTTTTAACAAACCGAAGTTTACAGGTGATTATTTTCAGATTTCATTTGTAATATTTTCTCTACAATTATTGGAATAATGGGAGCAAAATTTTTTGTTTTCCATTTTTGACTATAATTTACAGCTATACTGGTTTTTATCTCTGGTATATAAATCACTTGTGTACCCCAAAATCCTGTATGTGTATAAGCAGTCATTCCATTAATCTCAGTTTCCCAAATACCTACTCTGTAATCTAGGGATTGTTTACTCTGATAATTTACAGGTGAAAGCATTTTACTTAAAGTGGATTCATTATGGAATATTTTATGTTCAAATAAGTATTGAAAGAATAAGCTCAAATCGTAAGAGTTAGCTAATAATCCACCTCCACCATAATAATCTAATGAAGGATTAATGAAGTATGTATCTTCATTTTTAATATACTGATGTATACGTTTGTTAGAATAATCACCTTTAAAATCTTCCATATAAATGTTAGAAAGTCCTAATTTTTTTAGCTTTAATTGTTCAATTATAGCTTCACCAAGTGATTTATTGGTAATAGTTTCGATAATTTCTCCAAGTAATATATAGCCTGTATCGGAATATGAAAATTTCTCACCTATTTTGCCAACAGGTTTCGTATAGTTTACTAGATCATTTAATTGTTCTGTTCTGCTCCAAATATGATTTAATTTCAAATAATCAAATTCATATTTTAGGGATTGAGTATGATCCGACAACCCGCTTGAATGTGTTAATAAATGGTAGACTGTGATTTCTTCAGGATTGTAACTTCCTGTTTTTAAAATACTTACATGTTCTTCACTGATGTATTTTGAGATTGGGTCTTCTAGTTTTATTTTACCATCTTCCCACAATCTCAATATAGTTGCCGCAACAAATGTTTTAGTTACACTTGCAATTCTAAAAGTTTGATCAGGTAAGAGTTTTACTCCATTTTCAACATCAGATAATCCTGATGCTCCATTCCAATTAATGTAAAAATTTTTATCATTAGTGATAACACTAACTGATATACCAGGCATATTTTCATTAACCTGTTCATCTAATTCTTTTTGAAAAGATATTGTGTTTTCACTTTGGTTGTTATTTCTGCTTTTAAAATTTGTAAAAAGAACAACTACTGCAAATCCAATGTATAAAAGTTTTAGATTCATTTTGAATATTTTTTTAGTTATGGTTTTCTTTAATATTACTTATCACTAAATGTATGCACATACTATCGCGTGGTATTGCTCTCTGTTTTATTATCCTCTGCTGAACAACCTTAATTAGACAAATAATTGTCAATCACACATCAAAACCCTCAAAATGTTTGTCGGGCAACGTTTTTAGTTTTTTGATATTGATTTAATTAACAAAATCATCCAAAACTATTTTATTATTTTCTGATAGCATTCCGTTACGCGATTTTATCTCTGTCAAACAAGAAACAACACGACCATTTAACTGCTTTCGCATTTTATTAAACATACTACCTGTAAGAATTTTGTATGTTGTGAATAAAGCAATTTTCGATTTTATTGCATTTGGCAACTTTGCGGCAAAATCATTCCAATCTTTTTCTGGGTGCTGCAAGAAAAACATTAAACCACTCGTCCAACATCCTAATAGTAAATAATCAACATTATTAAGTATTTCAGCCCTATATTCTTGAATTGATAATATAGTTACTTCTAACTCCTTTAATTTCAAATATGCACCAATCTCTTGGGCATATTTCTTTGTTATTCCAGTTTTGCTGTTGTAGATAATAACTGCCTTTTTCATAATTTAAATTTTAATTTGTTTTGATTATGGCTCCTTACCAAAATTATATTTTAATCAATCTAAAGTCATATTTAACAAGATATTATTGCACTTTTTCACTAACATTTTCACAAAACTATCTGTTAAAAAATACAAATAGATTTCCTCACCTGTTATGTGAATCTATTTTATTTTTTTGCATTCATATATCCCGGAAGGGGTTTTATATTTCAATCCAGTAACCTTATCGTTTACTTTTACAAATTCAACCTGTACGTCATCAAATTTCTCCACCTTAAAAATATTCTTCTTATTCGGAATTAAAATATCATCAGTTTTTCTCAGAATGGTTAGTTTATTATCTCTCAACACTATTTCAAATACTGAACCTGCAATTTCGTACTTACCAGCGTATTGTTTTAATATTTCAGGATTAGAAAGTGTTTCATCCGATTTTTTAGTAAACTCAACCTGTCCCTCATCAATAGAAACGATGGCCGAACTTATTTCGCCTTGTGGATTTATTTCAAAGTTTAAACTCCATTTTCCAAAATCTTCATCATCAGGAGTGTCGAACCTGTTGTAGTGATAGTGATTAAGTGGCAAAACAGTCCTTCTAAAATTAAAAAATAATGAATCATTTCTATAATCAACAATAAATTCACCATAAGTTTCATTCGAAAAAGTCCCTACATAATCTTGGAGATTATGTGTTGGGAATGTTCCATCTACATGATCGAAACCAACTAGACCTCTGGCATTTTTAGAATTTTCTTTCTGTTTTATATGATCAGCCAGTCTTCTTCCACTCCAATCTGTTTGCTCAAGATTGAGTAAACGATCTACGATATTATACATAATAATATCACTTAAAGCAGCCCCTTGGTCACCAATCACAAAAGTTATGATACCAATACTGTCGTAAGGCAGAATGGCTACTTGTGAATGAAATCCGGGCATATCTCCACCATGTTTTGTCAATACATTTCCTTTATAAATTTCAATCGCACGTGCCATACAATACACTGAATTAAGGCTTTCATTATACCCCTTTTCTTCAAATTCTGCATTACTAAAGGCAATACCTGGTTTTAAACTTTCTTTTATTATGGAAGGAGGGATAATCTCTTTGCCATTGAATTTTCCATTATTTATAAGGGAAATTACCCAATGTGACATATCATTAAGGTTTGAAATGATAGAGGCGGCAGGACCAACAGCTACACCATCTTCTTTAAGATCTATTTTATAGAGCAATGTAGTGTCTCTAACTTCGTTATATGGTACTCCATAGTCAGTTGATTTTTGCATTTCGGAAATTGAAAAAACTGTACTATTCATGTTTAGTGGCTCAAATATTTTTTTAGTAACAAATTCTTCCCATGTCTTTCCTGTTCTTAGTTCAATAGAATAACCAACCGCAGTATACATGAGGTTATTGTAAATAAAATCCTGACGTAAAGGCTTTGAGGGCTCTAGAAACCGAATTCGTTCAAAAAGTTCTTTTCGTGTAAAATCAGATTGAAACCAGATCATGTCATGCCTAGAGATTCCTGTTTTGTGACCCAGCATATCCCTAAGTGTTACCTGATTATTTAATTGGTTATTGTAAAATTCCAGTTCAGGAACAGATTCTTTAATTGGTTTGTCCCATTCAAATACACCCTCTTCAACAAGCATGCCCGCTGCAATTGTTGTAAAGAGTTTAGTGTTTGATGCAATTTGAAACAAGGTGTTTTCAGTTACTGGCAGTTTATTTCCATAATCTCTGTAACCAAATCCTTTTTTATAAACTACTTTATTCTTATAAACTATGGCTACACCTGCTCCGGGTTCATTCCAATCTTTCAAAACCTCTGACATATAATTATCAAACCCCTTAAGCGACTTGTCCATGTCAATTTCCTGAGCAAAGGTATTAATGGGAAAAAAGACCACAAATAATAAAAAAATAATTGCTAATAGTTTTTTCATTTTTTTAAGTTTTAATATTACAATTTATACTTTAATAGAAGAATATTTTTCAATGCCATAGGATCAATAATTTCATTACTTGGATTTTTTAAATTCTTTAACTGACTATTTGCCAAACAATAAATGTGATTATCTACCACTACTAAAGTAGTTGGTATGTCGAAAAGAGGATTGTTTTGATCGATAATTTCCATTTTAATAATCTTGGTTCCAGATTCATCCAGAAAGTATCTTGCTATTTTTATCTGACTCTCTTCTTCAACTGCGTTTTGAATACCAATTAAACTATTCTTATAATATTTTAACCCATCTATCCCTGTTGAATTAATAGTACTATCAAACTCGCCAAGGATGACCAATTTTTCAATGTCTAATACCCGAATTCCTTTATCAGTTGATGCTATATATAGATATTTATTATCAGGGGAGATTGTAATTCCATTTGGATGCTCAATTTGATCACTTTCAAAAAATAAGCTAATTGAATCAGTTTCAAAATCTATTCGATAGATTTCATTTCTTCGACTATTTGTTATGTAAACATTTCCATTCTTATCTTGTGTCAAATCGTTAAATAAGAATGAACTAGTGTCTGTATGTAAATACGATTTAATTAGCTCTCCAGATTTTAAATTGAACTTTGTTACAGCAGAATATTGTACATTATTTTCAACCTTATTACCGCAAGCCCAAAGGTGTCCATTGGAATCATCCACAATCATTCCTAAAAAACTAAGTCCTAATAATTCAGATGAAATATAATCATTACAAGTACCATTTCCTGCATTAACCTGGATGATCTTGGTTTTCTTAATACTGCTAATATAGAATGAATTAGTCGTATATGAATAAGTAATTCCCTCAGGTATTAAATCTTTTTCTGGTATAACGTATGCAATCTGATTGCACCCTGAGAAAAGTAAAATTGTTGAAATAAATCTAATTACAATTTTCATTATACATATTTAAAAATTGAGTAAACATTTTATAAATCATATTTAAATTATTATGATTCATCTTCGAAAATCTTTATTAAGAGAATTTCTGAATTACAAGATTATTGTTACTTATACTAATTCCTATTATTTTTTTGGTTTTTCCATACTGAGATCCTCAATATTACTAGCTTCTGTCTGTTTGTAAAATGCTATTTTTTATTTCATTGAACAAAGATTCAACAAGTATCTTTTCATTAATTGTTAGTCCTATAAAACTAAAAGCTCTTTCATAAGTACTACAAATTTTTACGGATACTGGTAAGTTCTCTTTATTTAATTTGAACAACATTGGTGGAACCAATTGATTTGGATTGCTTGTTATTGCAACTGATCTTCTTTTGCCAAAAAGTATGCTCCCAAATGAGATGTGTTGAATGTATTGAAATATTTCTTCCGCTTCAATTTGAAATTTAATATCCCTAAAATCATGAATTATGTCAAAATTAGGATTGTAATCATTATCTTTACTTACTTTATCCTTTGACTCGATAAATTCCTTTATATTAAAATCTCCGCTATAGTACTCTAAAATTAAAGATTTATCAGAAAGTATTTTATAACTAAATTTTTTTAGCATTATTATATTCCATTTTTGATTAGTTTAATAATAAGGCTGTTTTATTTTATTCAATTATTTAAATTGGAAACGTAAACCCACTTTAATAAAACTTGATCCAGGTTCTTCAAATGATTTTTGGTTGTAAAAGTCTTCATAAAATTGTGAACCCCGATAGGCATCAGCATAGAATCCTAATTTATAACCATTTTTAAATTTAATAGGATAGGCAGAAATACCGAAAACGGCACCATTAGAAAAATGATTTGTTGTATAGTTAGGTAAAATACCTGTTTCTTCAATTGAAACAATATTTATTTGTGCTAAATAGCCCAATTTTAATTGAATATCCGAAGAAGGGAACAATTTTTTAAACAAAATAAAGTTATAGGTGAACGGAACTATAAATTGAGATACTGATAATTTGCGATTACCATTGTACAGATTCTCATTATCTGCATAGAAGAACGTTTGAGAATTAAACATATAATCTAAACCGCTTTCAATTTCACCATATTTAAGTGGTTTATTTAAATGTAAGCCAATGTTCATACCCGTTCGAGTTGCTCCACTATAAGCATCAACCTGATTATCGACATTAGTATTCACGTTGGGAACAACAGATAAATCTGTATTTTCGGTTATTCCACCATTGTTAATACCAGCCTGAACAGAATATTTTAAAGATCTTTGATTTTTTGGAGTTACTGAACATTTAGTCAATAACAGAGCTGATATTAATAAAATAATAATTTTGTAATATGTTTTCACTTGTCTTTATTAAAAAAAATAAATGTTTAAGTTTTGTTTATAATAAATGAGTTTTTTATTAAAAAAATTATCTATTCTTCTGAAAATAAGTCACACTGATAATTCAATCAGTAAAAATATCTTTATATTTTTTCTTTCTGGAAGTAGGGTTCATATGATAAAATAGTCAACCAATTCTAGCATAACTCCTTCTTTTAATCAAAGTATTTAGCTGATCACGCTTTAAAATATTTCTATTCTTATTTGTTCGTTGGTGGAATTATTGACCAATGACTATGTATAATTTTCCACTGTTTGTCAGGTTGTTGTTTGTAAACTTCTGTACATCTCTCACGAAAAATATTGTTTCCGATATGTGATACTAAATTAAAACTCAAAACAGCTATTTCTCCTCCTGATTGTACAACAGGGTCAATCATTTCGTATTGCTCTACAAATATTGTCCCTTCCAAACTTTTATAAAATGCCTGTACACTTTTAAATCCATCGAACCGCTTTTCCTGAAAAGGATCAAAATAGGTAATGTCATCAGCGTAAATATCTAAAAAGCCTGAAGGATTTCCCTTATTCAATTTTTCCAATGCAGCTTTTTCCATATCAATAATGGTTGTTGCTATACTTTCTTGATTCATATCTATTATTTTAGACGATGTTATGATTTTATCTTTTGTTTTTTTTTGAAAGCAACTAAACAAGCAAATACTTATTACAACCACATAGATGGTTTTACCTATAATTGATTTCGTTCTGCTCTTTTGTATGGTTTCTTTTTTATCCATTTTTCTACTAATTTATTCAGTACTACAAATTAATGTTTTAGAATTATTGTTTTATCACCCTTTCAATTTATTAATATCGCTAATCTTACAGATAGGCGTTTACAGATTTAAAGTGAGCATGGGTAAAACTTATTTCAACACTACCTATTGATAATGAAATAAATATAATAGTTGTTTATCAGTTATAAGCTAAATCCCAAATGCTTTTTGACATATATTAGCTACCAGACATTTTATTTTAAATCCGTTCTAATTTTATATTCTTTGGGTAAAAGCCAAACTTCTCATAAAAAGAAAGAACTTGTTCATTTCCTGAACTAACAAACAATCGTTGTGTAATTGTATTTTTTGACAATAACCAATCGATCGCTTTATTCATTAAAGTTTTCCCAATACCAGAGTCCCTGTATATTTGTTCTACATATAAAGAGTCAATTTCTCCTATACTTTCATCAATTCTGTCAACTGTACTAATACAATATCCGATTATTGAATTAGTTTCATCAACTACATAATTAAGATGAATTTCTTTTGATTTACTTATCAAATCTTTTTTTCTCAATTCCCAAGTTTTTGTCTGAAATGATCTTTTAAAATCCTCTGACAATTCAGAATGAAGTTGATTCAATTTTTCCCAAAGTTGTTTAATTTGATCAAGATCATTTGTAGATCCTTTTATATATTTAAATTTAGTCATAATTATAGACTTGAACTTGCTGCAAACTTCCTCAAGAAACAATATATACCCAATTTTTGAAAGTTTTCTATTTTCATATAATTATTAAGTTAAATTTCCATAATTAGTTGCCATCGAGGCATACGTATCATCGCAATTAAACAAGCCTTTATTTTTTATTTTCTTGCTTTAAGCTCCATCGGTAAAATACAATTATAGATAAATTTGTTTACAGGAGTATCTACTCCATACTTTTTTGCAAGTTTTACAACTGTTCCATTTTGGTATTCGATCTCTGATGGTTTTCCTTCCCATACATCTCTTGTTAATGATGATGTTGATTCATAAGGGAATGAGTCAATAAATGATATCGTTTTATCCAAAAAGTCATTTTCTATTTGTATTCCTACCTTTTGAGATAATAGGTATATTTCAGATAATAAATCAACCATTAATTGTCTTGTTTCTTTTAGCTCTCTCATTTCGCCATAGGTTGTTCTTGATACAGCTAATAAACCACTCACACAAATTGCCATGAACTTCTTCCATAAATCAGATGTTATATCTTCAGATATATTGGAGTGTATTCCTGCAATATCAAAAAGCTCTTTAATTTTATATATTCGATTAGTCTTTTCTAAGCTAAATTCTCCAAAAAGATTTGTTGGAGTTAAACCAAAATGATTTATAACACCTTCAGAATCTATTTTACTAATAATCCTGCATAATCCGCCAATTACATGTTTTTCATCAATTTTTTCTTTGAGTTCTTCAGCGGCAAGCACTCCGTTTTGAAGCGGTAATATTATTGTATCCTCTTTTATTATATATTTTAGTTGATCAGCAATTTCTTTTACTTGCCAGGCTTTAACCCCCAGAATAATTATATCAACTAACCCAATATCTTTAATTGTATCTGTAACATTTACGGTATCAATCTTGAAATCTCCCAGAATACTTTTTACAGTCAATCCATTTTCCTTAATTGATTTAAAATGCTTCCCACGAGCTAAGAATGTTACATCAAATCCGGCATGAGCAATTTTTCCACCAAAATATCCACCAACACCACCTGTTCCAATAACAGCTATTTTCATTCTTTTATTTATTAAAGATTTATTTAAAATAATATTGCTCATAAAAAATAAAATATTATTACTCTAGAATAGGTCCTTCACCGATTACCATTTTTCCCTTATAGTATAAAAGCTTAATTTTACCCGATTGATCAATAAAACTATCCAAACCATCCCGATTAATTGTACATAAGTTGAAAACTTTAAGGTTATGAGGTAATAAATTAGCCCTATCAGCAGTTGGATTTAACATGCTACATGGGAATATTTTGCAATCAGAGCAAAATTCTACACCTTTTGATTTAGTACAGTTGTATGTTGCACAATCTGTTTTCACTATAGGACATTTACCTTCGATATTTCTACAACCATTACAAGGCAATATGGCTTTTGGTATTCCTTTCGAAACTAAGTATTCAAAAATGTCTTTATCCTGTTTGCTTAAGTAGAATTCGCACCTTCCACAATCTAAACCACATGGAGCCACAAGTTTTTCTCGTTCATTCATTTTTGTAGTTTTCATAGTAATGTAAAATTGGTTTTATACAACTACAAAATTATACTGTCTTAGAATGTGATTTATGAACCTGAGTTCATAAATGGGTATGCAGCATTTTTTTTTTGATTCTACATAAGGCCTGCGGTGTCACTCCAACGTATGAAGCAATATGATATTGGGGAATGCGTTGCAGCAAATCCTTGTGTTGGTTTATAAATTTCAAATATCTTTGCTCTGGGCTTTCGCAATAAAATGTGTAGAAATGGCTAACCAACCCTAAAAATAGTTGCTCTATGGAAAGTCTGCCAAACCGTTCACCATATGGTATTTCTTTGTAAAATACCTGTAAATTATCGTAAGTAATAGATAAAAGGGTTGTAGGTTCTATGGCAGAGATATTAAATTTTGAAGGGGTTTTTCTTAAAAAGCCTTCTGAATCACTACAGAATGCCCCTTCATTTACAAAAACAAAAGTTCTGTCTACACCATCAATAAGAAGGGATAACCGAACGATACCTGTACCTATAAAATACAATTTTTGACAATAGGCTCCTTCTTTCAGTATTAATTCATTTTTATCGAAATACTCTAATACAAACAATTTACTAATGAGTTCTTCGTCTTTAGCATTAAGGGGGATGTAATCTTTTATCCTTAAAATCAGAAAATCAAAGTCTAAAAAGGATGTTTTCATCACATTGATTTATTTTACATTCTATACAAATTGATTCTGTTTTTTGCAATTTGTTTAATTTATTAGGAGCATTAATCACATCATATTTATCAAAAATTAATTATTAGTCGCAGACATTAATAATTATGATGCTGGTTAGAGATAACATTTTTTTTCAATACTTCTTAACCGATTTGCCTTAATTGAGTAATCAGTTTTAACAGTTAGAAATTCGTCAAAAGTTATTAAACAATTTTTGAGAATCAAAAACAATTTGAAAAATTCATTTATTCCATTATAATCTTCGAGGTAAAGATTGACTAATTACATTATTATTAATAATGCTTTTTAATTGGAAAATAGAAGTGTACGAATGTGCTGTTCTTTAAAGTAAAATTCTCCAAGACGATTTCTAATACAGCCTAAATGCAGGTTCATTTTTCTCAACAATTCATCACAAAGTTAAGAAATCCCTTTGAAAAGAGCCCACGAGGCTGACCATGGGCCCAAATAAATTCGGCATAAAACCGCTGCACTTTTTATACGAATTTATATTGCTCGTTTTCAAAATGGATTTATGGTGGTTGTTCCGAATTATTAATTAAAACACCGGAACTAGGTGGATAAAGTCGGAATCACGATTATGATTATTCCTAAGTTTTATGAAGTATTGTTCGGAATATATATTTATATTCTTGAGTTTAAAAATGGTAAATTCTATGTCGGAATTTCTCGTGATCCTGAATACAGATTTAGGAGGCATCGCGAAGGTAAGACATCCAAATTTGTTAAGGAAAACCTTCCAATTAAATACACCTACATAAAATTGCTTGATAGTACTGATTGGAGTACTGCATTAATTGAAGAAACAAGACAAACAGCTGAGCTTATTAAAAAGCATGGAATTGAAAATGTTTGTGGTGGTGCTATTAAAGGCGACCTTAAAATGAGAATTACTGTTTATAATAACTACCTAAAGAAACAGTATAATGATTATTAAATAGCTACTAACTGCTTTTACCTATAGCTTATCTTGCATATATAACCAAGGCAATAGGGAAAAAATCCAAGGGATTTTTTATAAGTAAGGTATTTTATCTTATAATTTGTTTGAAATTAAATATAAAACTAAAATGTGATTAATCTCATACCTCAATTACTTATGTAATCGAGATATGAAAAAACCACCAGTTCCTGAAAATACATCGAAACAAAATTTAGATTCGTCAGGATAGAGATTAATTTGATACTTCACGTTGAACGAAGTCTGTTATTAGCTCTTTAATAACTATAACTATCACTTTTTCAACTACTTCTCGCAAGGAAACAATTATTGTTTTAAACTTGCATGATTTAAAAATACTTCTTAGTTTTACCATGTTAAAAATGGTTTTCAATTTTGAATTAATGTTCATTTTTTAAACTGTTTTTAATTAACACTAGTGAAAGAGAAGCTGTCGGCCTACGAAACTAACAGCTTCTTTTTTTATTATAAATTATCTACTTTACAAAATTAAAAAATACATACCCAAATTTTTTATAAATCATTAATTACTTTTCCACAATCATAGTTATTAATCCACATTAAATCAAAAATGTACTGCTAAGTTAATTTAACTAAAAAGTTCTCACAACAATTTTAAATGTGTATTTTTTAACATTTATTCGGCGTTATTAACGAAAGAGATTAATTGTCTGAAATCCTTAAGTTTAATGATTTATAGCCCTATAAAGTTTTTTATCAAAAAATAAATCTTAAGTGAGTTTTTGTTTACACACCGATTGTTACTAATAGAAAAAAATTGCTATTGCATAATTGATTTTTTTTATCGACAAAAAGCAGCTACCGGATCTTCTCCTGGAACAATAAATATAGGCAATTTTGAAATCCACCAGAGAGGATCGAGCATGATCCCAAATATCAGCATCGATAAATTACTCCTACAATTAATTTTGAATTTCTTTAAAAAAATACACCCTGCAACCATTGTTGAACTTGCATTTTGAAAAAAAGTGTTTTACAACATATCGGTTTATGGGTCAGATTTTTCTGGAATAATGCACTTAAATATATACAGTTTTTAAAACATTGTAAGTAGTTGTAATTGGTTCGAGAATAAGTAGCAGGATTTTCAACTTTAAAAATTATTAAATGCTGTTTCAAAAATATGTGTAATTAGTATTTCAAATTAAATAAAATGTATCTTAATTTTTTAGATTGTATTGAAAAAATAGAGAAGTTGGATTATTTAATAAGTAAAGAAAAAACTGGAAGTCCAACTGAGTTGGCAAGGTATTTAAATGTATCGGAAAGACAAATTTACAGACTAATTGGTTTAATGAAAAACCTTGGTGCAAAGATTAAATTCTGTAATTATAAACGATCATATAAATATACGAATCCTGTAAAATTCCATATTGGGTTTATTGAAAAATAAAACCTGTATAAAGTATGGCCCAAATAAAAAATACAAAAACTGCCAAAAAATGGCAGACTATATGCCTATTTTTGAATCAAGTCTTCAATTTATATTATGTTTTGCTTATTGTTTGGATTATAATTATAAATGGCGAAACCGAAAAGCCTAAATAGAGTAGGACTAATTTAATACTAAATTTTATGAAAAAAATGAAATTGAATTCTTTAGCATCAAGCATGTTGAAAGACTCTAAATTAAATGATTTAGAAAAATTGAGCAATAATGAAAAAAGAAAAATTTTTGGTGGTGTAGATAACCACAGAGTTAGTTCCAAATGCACTACCTGCAAGGATGATATGTGTGATTCACAATATGTGAATGATCATATTTAGCTGTTAATAAAACATAAGTAATAAGATATTAAAATATCTTATTACTTATTATAATTTTTTGAGGTTAATCTAATACTTCTATTTTTGGACTAGGAGTTCAATAGTGAATAATTCAATTAAAAAAATAAGGTGACGAGATTTGTTAAAGAACCATTAATAATTAAGACTGATAAAGGAAATAACTATTTAATTAATTTTAATAAAAAGCAAATTATTTACTTAAATCCCATATTAGCGGAATTTGCAAATATATATTTGCAACAAGAAATTAAAAATTTAGAAAAGTGTAAGGAATTAGTTTTAAATAAAAAAAAATCAAGTTTAGCAATCGAATATTATTTTGAAAAATTCAAATTTCTATCGAATGCAGGATTCTTTGATAATTATGAAATAATAATATCCCCAATAACTGATGATGTAATAAATAAAACTATATCCGAAACAACACACATTGTTTTTGAAGTTACAGAAAAGTGTAATTTGAAATGTAAATATTGCGGTTATGGGGATTTGTATGTCGAAAAACAAAGTGAAAATAAAAATATTGATTTAGATATTGAATTAGCTAAAAATATTATAAATGAAGTTATTAATCATACAATAAAATCAATAGTTCCATTATTTAGTATCTCATTTTATGGAGGAGAACCTTTAATCAAAATAGACTTTATTAAAACGATTGTTCATTATTGTAAAAGCAAGTGGCCTAGTCAGGATTTTGAATTTAGGATGACAACAAATGCAATTTTACTAAATAAGTATATGGATTATTTAGTAGAAGAAAATTTTAATCTATTAATAAGTCTTGATGGTAATGAGAAACATAATCAGTTTAGAACCTATAAAAACAATAAAAAATCATTTAAAAAAGTATTCGATAATATTTCCTTACTAAAGGAAAGATATCCAAATTATTTTGATAAAAAAGTTGAATTTAACTCAGTAATAAATACCGAAAGCAACACAAACAAAGTAAAACAATTTTTTCTTAAAGAATTTAATAAAGCCCCACATTTGACTCAGGAACTGACTTATGTTGGATTAGATCCTGAAAAAATGAAGGAATTTAATAAGATTCTTAATACTTATACGTTAGATGTAAAAGATACACCATACTATTTTAGACGTAAGTTTATACATAGGTACGAAGATTATAATGAACTCTATGAGAAAGATGAAAAAAAGAAAAAACAATATTTTGTGAATCATCCCTTTGCTACTTGCCTGCCTTTTCAAGTAAAACTTTTTGTTTCAGCAACTGGAGAAATTCGAAATTGCGAAAAAATAGGAATGAGTCTCTCTTTAGATAAGCTCTCAAATGAAAAAAAAGAATTTGATTCTAAAAAAATTACTGAAACTTTTAGATCTTTTCAAAAGAATTCAAATAAGGTATGCAGTAGTTGCTATAATTATGACTGTAAAGATTGCATTCTTATTTATACTAATAAAAATGGTGAGTTTAAATGTCATAATTACCTATCAAAGGAATTGGAAATAAAAAAAATATCAGCTCAGTATTCTATAATTGAACAAAATCCTTCCTCTCTATTCTTGGAACCCCCTATTAAATAAAACGAAATGAAAAAAAATCTTTATCTGTATATTGAACCCTATGTACATGTTGAACTTCAAAAAAACGATATTCTTTTTTATAATACAATAAATGGCAGTTATCTAAAATCCAGTGAAAAAAATGTGATTAAACTATTTCATGAGTTAAAAAAGAACACATCAATTGGAACGATTAAAATTACAACTGATGAATTGAATAATAATATAATATTGAGCTTTGTAAACAATTTGAAACGATTATATTTATGTGATTTTATTGAAAATAGTGTTATTGATTTTCCTCCTGTAATTATTAATAATGAGAATTTTCTTTCAGATTCTCTCTCTGGAATCAATCCTTTAGATTTTACCATGAGAAATATTAATTATTTAAATACATTTCTAAAGGAGATAACAATAATTGTAAACAATTATGATTCAGATCATAACTTAAATAAAATATATTTCCAAGCAAGTTCAATGTCAAATATTCTAAATAAACCAAGCCAACTTGTGGATCGTCATCTTGAAAAAATCTATTCTATAATTAGAAATTCACCCATAAAATGCGTAAACATTGTAGGATCTGATATATTTAATTATTCACAAATACAGGATCTATTTAATTTTTTAAATAGTATTGATGTTTTAAAAATAATAAATTTGAATGGATCCGATTTAGTGAAAATTATTAATCAGGGGATTGAAAATAAATGGTTGTATTTTTTTAAAGAATTAGAAAAAGAATATTCTATACTAATGATTTTTCTCGATAAAAATATTAAGGAAGAAGATTTTAATCTAATAAAAGGATTTCAGGATCAATTTAAGTTAAATATTGAATTTAAATTCATTATTGAAGAATCAGATGAAATTGTAAAAGCAGAAAAATTAACAAAAAATTTATCTGATAATTATTCATTTTATGCATTTTATAATGGCAATAATTTGAGTTTTATTAAAAGGGAGGTTTTTTTGAGTGAAGATGAAATAATGAATATTATGCCTATGGATTCAAAGGAGATATTTTCAAGGTCCAAATTAAATCGAAATTATTTTTCAAAACTTACTTTTATGAGTAATGGGAATATCTATTCCAATTTTCACAAACCAAAGGTTGGTGATTTGGATGAGAATAAAATATATAAAATAATTTATAATGAATTAAAAAATGGTTATTGGGTATATACAAGAAAGTTAGCAAAGCCATGTAAGAATTGTATCTATAATACTTTTTGTCCCCCAGTTAGTAATTATGAATTTGATTTAAATAGAAATAATCTTTGTCTATTAAATTGAAATAAAAAAATATTTTGAAAACTTAAAATTTCATTATTAATTAAATATAGTATTGTATATTAATCATTAATTATGATAAGAAACTATTTAATTTCGACTCTTAGAAAAATTCATAGAAATTTTGGTGTACAAATAATAAATATACTTGGTTTAGCAATTGGTTTGGCGATTTCTTTTTTAATTTATATATATCTAATACATGAAACAGGATTTGATAAGCAACATAAAAAAAGAGATTTTATCTTTAGATTAATATGTAATTATCATCCTGAGGGAAGTGAATCAAATTATACAATCTCAAATATTGAAGAGGATTTTATTTTAAAACTTAAAGAAGAGTATCCAGAAATTAATAAAGTTGTAAGTTTATATAAAACAATTGAATATAATCAAATAAAATATAAATCAATTAGAAATTCTGAGGATTGCATATATTTTTCGGATCCTGATATACTTGATATATTCACCTTTGAAATTTTAAAGGGAGAAAAAAGCAATTTGCTTGTTAATAATTTTGATGTCCTTATAACTGAGTCAAAATCAAAAATATATTTTAATAACGAAGATCCAATTGGGAAAATATTGACCTTGGAAACAAAGAATGATACTGTTTTACTTACAGTAAAAGGTGTTATAAAAGATTTTCCAATAAATTCTACCCTAAAATTTGATTTTTTGGGTAAAATAAGTAGTACATATAAAAATTATAATAGTAATGTCTTTCCAGAAGAAACTTATTTGATGCTTAATCAAAATGTTAATTACAGAGAGTTTGAAAAAAAAATCCCTGAAATTAGATATAATGATGGGACTGTTATGATAAGTAGTTTTTCTCTACAACCTTTTAATGAAATTTATTTCAATTCTGATTTTATTAGATCTTATCCAAAAAAAACAGGTAATAAGAAAAATGTTTATATTTTAAGCATTATTGCCATTGTGATTTTACTTGTATCAATGAATAACTACATTATTTTTTCAATATCTGATACAAAAGCACTAGTAAAGGAAATAGCAATACGTAAAACACTTGGAGCTTCTATAAAAAATTTGCAGTTACAACAACTTATAAATTCTCTTATTTATGCAATAATTGCTTCAGTAATTGCTTTAATAATTACTTACTTTTTAATTCCTTTTTGGAATCTTTATTTTGAGGTGGATTTATTTCCAATTTTGTTTAATAATGTAAACATATTATTGGGGCTTATTTTTATTATTTTTTTTACTGCAATTATATCTGGGTTATACAATTCTTTTTATATAAGTACATTAAATCCTCTTTTGCTATTACACTCTTCTTTTATAACAATAAAGACAAAAAATCTATTTCAAATAATAATCATCGGGTTCCAAATATTATTATTTGTAACTTTAATTTCTTTTTCAATAATTATTAAGAATCAAATTGAATTTGCCATAAATAAGGATTCTGGTTTTGATAAGGAGAATTTGTTAATTATAGATTTTTCTGATGATGAAATTAAAAATAAATTTCATGCATTTAAGAATGAAATTAAAACCTTACCTTTTATTGAAGAAATCACAGCAACCAGCCACGTTATTCCAAATAATAATTATTACAAAGTTCATTTTCCAAAATATAGCGATCCTACACAGAACGTAATCTTATTTTTATTAATGGTTGATGAAAATTTTTTTAATACAATGTCAATTCCTTTTATAGAAAAGAATAATGATTTCAATGGATTTTCCAACAAAAAAGCATATATTATTAATGAAATGGCTGCAAATGAGCTTGGGTTAGATGTGAATACTGGTTTGCCTGTAAGATTTCTTTCAAATAAGGGGGATACAATAATTATTGAAAAAATATGTAAAAATTTTGACATACAGAGTGTTAATCATCAGCATTCACCATTAGCTATACGTCTTCATGAAACCAAATTAAGTAATATTTTGATCAGGCTTAAAAATGAAAAACCTGACGATGCAATAATTCAAATTGAAAATCTTTTTTATAAAACTGTATCACAAGATTCTCAGATTCATATAAACTATTTTAAAAAGAACCTTGAAAACATATATAAGAAAGATAAATTATTTCTTAATGCAATCTCATTGGGAACTTTAATAACAATATTAATTGCAGCTTTAGGATTATTTAATGTTTCTTTATTTATTTTGAAATCAAAAACTAAGGAAATATTAATAAGGAAAGTTCATGGAGCAACAAAGTTATCAATAATTAAATTGCTTTGTAAAGAGCAAGGAGTTATTATTATTATGGCAAATATTTTAGCGATACCAATAACTATCGTTTTAATTAATCAATGGCTTCAAAATTATTCTCAGCACGTTAAAATAACTATTGATATATTTATAGTTTCATCTTGTATTTCTGTTATTATAATGGTGGTCATTTCCATTATTACCTTAAAAATTATCTTTAGACGGAGTATTATTTCTGAACTAAATAAGGAATAATTATTGGACTATTAATAAGTCATATAGTAACAGACAAGGTGGTCTAGTCCAATATTCTTTATGGTAACTTTGATAGTATCAACAATTAAAACTAAAATGTTAATTATATTAAATTAATAATCCCAATTATTGGGTTATTCGCCCTTTACAACTAAGGCAATAGGAAAAAATCCTTTGGATTTTTATCCTGTTATAGGTTGCTATTCTAAAAAATTAGGGTTGTTTATTTTACTAGTCGATAAAAATTTCATTGATTTTTATAGAATTATAAAAAAAATGCACTCTAGAACTGCTATTCTAGTTGCAATTTCTTAAAACATGCTGTAAAACACATAAAATACAGGGTCAGATTTTATCAAAAAAAGAGACTTATAATTGAAAGACCATTTAACCTTATTTTTTTATTTAGTCATGTAACCTAATTCTAATATTATGAAAAGAATAATCTTATTAGGAATCATTGCTCTATTATTTGCAAGCTGCGTTCCACTAAAAAAGTATTCAAAAATTGTTGTAACCGACGAAGAATTGAATAGTTTTTTAAAAATTCAATCAATATATCTTGATATTAATGCAACTTCAGATTTCAAATCGGAAGGTGATGCATTAATGACTAAATGGGAAGCTGATTTAAAAGAAAAAAGTAAACAATTAGGACAATCAAAGAAAAGCCTGACAACGTATGGAGCAATAGTAACAGGAGTTGGTGGAGTTGGAGCAATTGTTATTCCCAATCTGTCATCAGATGGACAAAAATATGTTGGAATTGGAGTTTCTGTTACAGGCGTGATTATTGGAGCACTAGAGTTGATTTCGGCAACAAGTCCAAGTGTAGAAGATTACTACAATGATAGCTATGATATTATTGGTATCTGGGAACTAAGTAAAAAAGATAAATCTGCATATATGGAATTTAGGAAAGCTGAAATTCAGATTAAGAAAAAGTACAAAGAATTTGCTATTTTTTGATAAAAATGAGCTAAAACGAAGGAACTAATTTTAACTAAAAAGAGACCTAAAATTGAGAGCTTGTCAATTTAAAAATAGAAAGTGTATTCCTGGTTAAAATTATTTAAAACTAAATAAATACCCATAATTATGAGAAAACTAATTCAAATATTGCTATTTATAATTTCGTATGCTCCGTTATATCTGATTTTGTTTTTTCAAAATTTAAATGATAAAGTATATGATGAAGAAACAATTACATTCATTGGGTTCAAAGAGTTAATAAAATTGAATACCACCTCAATAACCTTTCTTCTTTTAATTATCGTTTCAATTTCACTCTATTTTATATTTTTCAATATCATTTTAAAATCATCTGTAGAGAAGTTCAAGATTACTGAAGTAAAAAGTAATAATGTAGAGCATTTATCATATTTAGCAACCTATATTTTACCATTTGTAGGTTTAAAGTTTGACTCTTGGCAAAGTATTTTAGCCACTATTTCATTGTTTTATGTGTTAGGACATATTTATATTAAAACCAATATGATTCTAACAAATCCCACTCTGACATTTTTTCGATATTCAATATCTACAGTTATAGACTCTAACAACAAAACCAAAATTATAATTCATAAAGGCATCATACCGAAAAATAAAGAACTAGATTTTGTACCACTAATAGAGAATATATTTATCCTAAAATACCAATAATATGTTACGAGAAGAAATAATAGAACAATTATCTGAGATAAACAACAATGATAATGCCGTTGAAATATATGTATTAGCTCAGCCAGAACTTGATGCTGGAAATATTTCCGTTGACTTTTACAAAGCCCGTTTACACCAGAATTTGCCCGCTTCCATAAAGAATTTATTTTATCCTGTTATTGAACGAAAGCTTATTCGAAAAGAATATGATATTTTAGGCTATGATCCAAGCGTTACACCAGACAGAAATGTTATTTGGGAACAAAATTCAGATAATGTGCCTTTTTATAATTATTTCCATAAACTAATTGAGACTAAGAATGAAATAGAATGGTATGATAGCGAAACTCTTCCATATGAAGATATTTGGGCATATTGGATTAAAGTCTATGGTAATGGGAATACTTTTTACCTAATAAAAAAGGTAACATCATCAAAAATAATAAAAACAGGAGGCAAACTGGCAATCGTTTTCGATGCAGATGTATTTAAAAGCCTTGACAATGACGTGTTAACAATGGATGGTACTTTTGATGCCCTTTATTGTAACAACCATCTAATTTTTGAAAACAAACAGAATTTTGAAAATGCTCTATTGTATCAGGAAGTAAAACAAACTGTTGCAGAAGAAACATTGGCCGAAATTGAAGAGATAGGTTTTGTAGAAAACTTTGACCATATGAAAGAATTTTTAAAAGACGATTATCATTCAATTAATAAACTAAATAGGATTAAGGAAAAGCCCTATTTTAGAACACTAACATTTGCAGTATGTCATAGAATAATTAAGGAATACGGTGTTGATGTAGAAATTGACGAAACCAATAATAAATTTAATATTACTTCAAAAGCACAAGCAAAACACTTTATTAAAGTACTAAATGACGATTATCTAAAATCTGAAATGACTGATTATAAATATGCTGCAAATAGTAAGGAAGGGATTTAAATTGATGGTACTACATTAATAATCTGTAAGATAAGTCATATGAATAAAGAAAATATAAATCCTATCTCAGCCTTTAATAAATTAAGAACCTATCAACAAAAGGCATTTGATATGATGGTTTCATATTTTGAAGCCTATCGAAATCTTCCAAGAAAAAAGACAGGTCTAGTAGCGATGCCTACTGGTAGCGGCAAAACACCTATAATGGCAGTTTTATCAAGATGTTATAACAATATAAATAATGTACTTATTGTAAGTCCAAGAACAGCCGTTACAACTCAACTATATAATGAAATCTCAAAAGCTATATTTGAGGTTAAGTTTGAACTAACAATAGAAATTCCCAAAACAGTTATTAAGATTAAAACGAATTATGAGAAAATTCTTACTGAATATGACCAAACTGTTTTAATTACTACAATCCAAAAAATTGATTATTTAGGAAAGAAAAAGACTGATATATATAATCATTTAATTAATAATACTGACTTAGTAATTTTTGATGAAGGACATTATGAGCCAGCAAGTTCCTGGAGTAAAACAATTCGTGCTTTCAATTGTCCTCGCATCATATTTTCTGCCACTCCTTTTCGTAATGATTTTAGAACGTTTGATATTGATTGGAACTATGCTTATAGTATTAGTTACAGCAAACTTAAGTCTTGGAAATTTTTAAGAAATGTTAAGTTTGAAGAAAAATCAGCTTTACCAGTACGAGAAGAATTTATAGATGATGTTATTTTAGAGTATAACGATAAATTTGGTAATTCAGAAAAAGTTCATAGAGCTATTATAAATTGCGATAATCATACTACTATTCTTGAATTAGCTAGAATTCTACATAACAAGGATATACCATTTATTGCCATCCATGAAATCTTTACTCCTCAGTTCATAACTGAAAGCAATGTTGAATTTAGTTCAAATCTAAGTCGCCATGTTCCTAAAGAGCCAGAATCAAAAGATTATAAAATATGGATACATCAATATAAACTTCTCGAAGGAATTGATATTCCAACACTCCAGATGTTGTTTATCTACCAGGATTTAAGAAATACGAGGTCTTTGATTCAACAAATCGGCAGAATAGTCCGGAATATAAATCGAGAAGATACACCCTCATATGTATATAACTATACAGAAAATGATTATAAAGAAGAATGGGAAAGATATTTAGAAATTGATAGAAGTGAAGAAATTATTAAAGGTTTCAGCCAAAGCATTTTCGATTCGTTTGAAAGTATTCTACCGGAATCAACTTATATTAATGGGAAACTAAGAAAAAAATTCAATGTTCGTGAATTAGATTATGTAGACTCAGAAGAAATTTTAGATGAAATTAGACTTCCTTTGAAAGTTAACTTAATAGAAACATTGGATGGTTTTAATTTTGAAACTTTCATTGAAGATGAAGTTGAAAAACATTTCCGAGAAAAGGATAAAATAAGATTTGTGAATCCTGCCGGTGCAAATTCAATGTTTTATTACTATTTCACAGTAAAGAATTCCGATTTCTTATCAAAACAATATTTCCCTGAGATACGCCACGATGTATGTTATGTAAAATATTATAATGGGATATTAGCATTTTATGATAGCTCTGATTATTTACCAATTGGTAAATCTGAAAGCAGAGTTGGGATGAGTATTAGTCCTAGCAAACTGAAAAAATTATTTAAAGAAGAAAATGAATGCTACATAACAAGAGTTTCTTTAAAAAATTCAAGCTTTGGTTCGCGCGAAATTCGTTCACATTCTTTTATGGCACCTAATATTGAAGAGACAACTCCCTTTTTAAATGATTTCTCACATTTTACAAATTCTGTTTACGGTTATTATACTGATAAAAAAACTTATAAAAACTCAAAGAACCAAAATCCACATGATAAAACATTAATTAAAACATATTTAGGATTTTCTAATGGAAGAATTAGCCAAACTGAGTATCAAAATCTTAGTTTTCGAGAATATATCAATTGGATAAATTATGTATTAATAAATATAAATTCACAATCAACCCCTATTGGTACATTTAAAAGATACACCAGTGAACTATCACGCAGTTCCAATTTTGAGCCTAAAAACATACTTCTTGATTTAATTGAAATTGAAAACGAATACTCATTGAAATTTGATGGGAATTACGTTGAAAGTCGAGAACTAATTAATGATAGATGTATTGATATTAATAAAAATGAAAATAAGTCCTTTTTCAACTTAGATGTAAATGGTACAACATATGAAATTTCAATAATTTATGATTTAGCTCGTAAAAAATATATACTGGAAAATTCTGATTTATATACCAAACTAATTTGTCACTCAAAAGCAAATTTATATAGTGAAATTAGTTTAATACAAATATTGAATGAGCGTCAAGCTTTTAGAGTATTGACTTCTGATAATAAAATGTATTCGGCAGGTTCCTTTTACAATCCATCATTAAAATACGGAGACCAGTATGACTCTAAGACTTCTCAAATTGAAAGAATTTTATTTCCTATTAATGAATTACTTCAAATTGGTTCTGAAAAGGGTACTGCTTCAAGACAAAATAACGAAAAATGGGATGTTAATACATTATTTAACTTAATTGATGAATTAGGCAATGGAAGCCAATTAGAAAGTCATTTTTTCGAAAACAATAAAGATGATATTGAGTTTTTGATTTGTGATGATATGGGCACTGAAACTGCTGATTTTTGGCTTGTCAAATCAAATAAAATTGTTCAAATTCATTTAAAAGGTATTGGCAATGATTCAAATGCCAGACCTAAAGTTTTTGGAGCCACCGGTATTAGTGAAGTTTGCAATCAAGCAATAAAAAACATTCATTATTTATCAATGTTTGACGAAAGCAAACCAGGTCTGAACAAATGGAGAAATCAATGGAGTATTAATGAAAAAAATGACTTTATTGTAAATTCAAGAATTAGATATAGTCGTGATGGGATTTCTGAACCTGAAGTAATTTGGAATAGAATTTCAGAATTGAAATCAAATCCATTAGTAGATAAAGAAGTTTGGCTTGTTTTAGGTAAACTTTTTTCTAAGGAAGGTTTTGTTACACAAATTAAAAAAAGTAACCCTCAAGCAGCAGCACTTCAATCTTATTTAACCCTTCAGGGTACATTAGCTAATATTGCTTCAGTGGGTGCAAAATTAAAGGTATTTTGTTATAAGTAATTATAAAATTGGATATAAAACAATGTTTTCCACCACAATTTGCAAGCACATTACCATAGTCCCACAAGCCAAAGGTGAACCAAAGCTTTGTCAAAGAGGGCAATTTTGCAAATTTTGAATTTAAAATTTTGTATATGACTGAGATTATATATAATGATGATTTAAAAGAAATTCAATTTTCTGGAAAAATAACTTCGTTTATTTTTTACAGTCAATTTTTTGAAGCTTTAAACTTACATTACAAACTCAATGGATGTAATCGCATACCGACATTTTCATTTGAGTGTGTTGAACACTTTGATGCAACAGTTCTCCCAAATTTAATTGGCATAGGATTAATCATCAATAAGATTCATGGGGTAGAGAAAAAAATTCCACTCAAATTTGCAAGAATATCTTCTTCAAAATTTCTTGATAATGCTGGTTTTTTTGATAATGTTGGAGAGGAAAAGAATTTCAGTGAGATTATAAATATTGATGGATTTAAAAATGAGGTTATAAAAAAACAAGGTTTAAACCTATTTGATTTCGATCCGAGACAATTGGGATTTTATAATAACCAACATATTCAAAAGCAATATAATAACGAGCACAAAGTTCATGTTTATAATGACTCATCTTATGAGTATTACAAGCTCTTTTCTGACCCGGATATTAAGAAAGAAAATTTAGATACTTTTTTAAATGCTGTTCGGACTAATAAATTCAATGATTTAAAACCATTTATTGAAAAGCACTATTATAATATTCTTTATAGAGAAAAGAGACCTTTAAATGAAGTTAAAATTATTTTAAATGTTATATCTGAACTTGTATGCAATTCCATTCTTTACAGTGGCTCAATATGTGCTGCTATGCTTCAATCCAAAGATAATAAAACCATTATTTCTGTTTCTGATTTTGGAGTAGGTTTTGAGTATTCATTTAATTTAAAACCCAACTTTGAATATTTAGTTTTTAAAGCATATGGTAAAATAGAAAATGATAACCTGAAAAAGTATTTGTTGATATTTGAAGCTTTGAATTATTCAAAAAATAAAAACAGAGCAAATCTTTTTACTCTCCTTAGATATGTAATTAACAATGGTGGTAAAATGAGAATTCACTATGATACTACTCAAGTTGTATTTACCTCAAATAGGTGTAGCAAATGTGAAGACATTGAACCAATTAAATGTTCAAGATGCTTGTTAAACAATAAGTCTGATGATCAGCTTATTTCACCAGTGCGTTTTTTTAAAGATATTTTTCAAGGTGTCCATATCGAAGTTGAACTCAATTTTTAATTCTATGCTATATTCTGCTATAAATATTGATGGGAAATTGCATATACTATTGCATGTTGAGCAAGTATATCAAAATTTTAACAGATTTAATCATAATCTGGGGTATTTCACCTCTGAATTAACACTTGATACGACCTTAAGAGTTGAAGAGGAAATTAAGTTGGGTTTGAATTTTAATAGTATTATAATTGACTGTAATCTTTTAGAGGAAAGTAGAAATAGTAATAATGAATTTCTAAGAATTTTCGATTATTGTAAAGAAAGAAACTTTTCTTTTTCAATTATTAGAATCCAAAAAAACTTATATTCTGATTTACAATGTCATGCTGTAAAACTAAAACATAATCTATTTGAAGAAATAGACACAAATAGTAACTGTTTTAATTTATTTTCAAATAAAGAATCATCAATTAATTATGAAAACTTTGATAGATTTATCTATGATTATTATGGTAACACTATTCTTCATAATGGGATAAGAGACAAATATTGGTCTGAGAAAATTCCAGATTATAGTGATTCTAGTAATGTAAGGTTACCAAAATACATAAATATAAAGAAATTTATAGAAGACACTGAAGTTTCCTTTCTTGGCTTATATCTATTATGCAAGAAAGCTGTTGAATTAAGTATTATTCCGAGGTTAAACAATAGCCAAAATAGACCAATTGCTTTTTTTCAATCCATAATAGGTGGCTATCTTGCCTCCATAATTTCTAAAATAGCAATTATGGATATTGCCTACTTTGATCACATTGGACCTATTAGTAAAATATACAAAACTGTGCAAAAAAACAGTTTTTTAAAAAATAACAATTATATCTTGATCTCTGATGTTATTTGTATGGGAACTGAAATTCAAATCGCAAAGAATATCATAGAACATGAACATTCTAATGTGGTTGGGTTAATGTCAATAGTTGAGGTTGAGGTAATTGACAAACCAAAGAAAGGCAATAATTGTTCGTTATTTACCTTAACCAATAAAAACAATGATGAAATAAAATACAAAATATTAACAAATTTTGCCAATGAGTAGTGCTATATTACATATTTCCGATCTTCATTTTGTTTTGCCAATTGATAATGCTAAAACAAGATATAATGACGATTTCGAAACTACTTTTATTAAAAGTTGTAAAATTGCGGAATCAAAGCATAAAATTAAAATCAAATATCTCGTAGTTTCTGGAGATATTGCAAATACCTCAAAAGAAAAAGAGTATCAAAAAGCTTTTTCATTTTTAAAGAAAATTATTGGAGAGATTAAAATTGATTTTAAAAATGTATTGATCTGTCCAGGAAATCACGATATATCTTGGGCTGCTTTAGATACTACAATCGAAGAATTAAGCATTGGTGACAATCAAAAAGTTTATGAACAGCACGAGGTGAAATTTAAATTTTTTAAATCATTCTATGATAATTTCTTTAGTACCATTGGAAAAACATTTGATCCAAAACAAGCAGTTTTTGATTCTATTATTGATGAAGAAGATAAGTTAATAATTCTTGGCATTAACAGTGGTTATCACGAAAGTAATCAGGATTTTGATCATTTTGGATTTATTGATAAGGAAAAACTCCAATCCCAAATTATGTCATTAAACCTTGAATCAAAAAAAGAATATAGTAGAATTGCAGTAATGCATCACAATCCGAAAGATTTACACAAAGAAAAGCATAATTTAAAAAATTGGAAAGAAGTAAGCGCTTGTTTGCTTCAATATTTCCCTTCAATAGTATGCGGACATTTACATGGATCAGATGGTGAAGCTCTAATACATACAGATGATGCTATAGCTTATTTTGTTTCAGTTGGTAGCCTTTCTAAAAACAATATTGATAATACATTCAATTTATATACGAATTTAAATAACGAGCAAGCTAAAGTATTATTTTACCAATTAATTGATCCAGATACGAAGCCTGCATGGCAATATTTGTCTGAAAAGAAAGCAAAAACAAATTTTGCAATCAAAATGTCTTCGGATAAACCTATAACAAACATTGACGAAACCTCCGATTGGAATAAAATTGCAAATGAGCATTACTCCAAAACAAAAGAAAACACACAAAAACCGAAGCAAAATATTACTGAAATTGAATCTTTAAATGATTTTGACTTAATAACCTATATTCGTGTAAATAAATTATTCAAAACAGGTCATTTTCACTGGACAGAGAACTTTAGAAGCCATGGACTTATTGATATTAACTATTTGGTTTCAAAAAAAGAAACATTAGAATACTTGACAAAGGAGTTTTATAATAAAATTTTAGTGTGTGCAGAAAAAAAATTAGAAAATGTAATAATTATCGCAGTTGGAATAGAGTGTAATATTATTGGGGCTAGATTGTCAGCACTTTTTCCAAAATATCATTATAGTTTCATCCCTGATCCTGATAAAAAAGATTTTTCTTCAATTGAACGAGAAGTTAAACTAGGACACTTTGAACACATAATAATAATAAAAGATATAATTTTCGAAGCCGAATCCTCAAAACAGCTGTTAATACATTTGGAGGCCTCTACCAAAAAAAATATTTTTATTTTTTCAATCTTTTATTGCGGTGAAAAAAGCCGAGAACTGAATTTATTCAGTGATTTCAGTAATGTAATTTTTTCTTCCGTTTGTAATGATATCGAAATACATAGGTGCAATTATAGCTATGATGGTGGTTTAAATGATTGCCCTATTCATAAATATAAATTAGAAACTCATTTTGAACGATAAACTTTATATATGAGAATTATTGAACCATATTTTATAATTGAGTCTAGAGTTGACGGCAATTATATATTAAAACAAATTGAAAAAGCTGGTCGTACAGCTTATAAAAGTGAAGACCAGATTACAATGAATTCGGCAGTTGAATTTGTTGAAATGATTAATAAAAGAGGTCATCATTCTGTAATTGAACACGAATGTGTAACTGTTAGAATTATTTGTGACAGAGGTGTTACTCATGAAATTGTAAGACACAGATTAGCCAGTTATACTCAGGAGTCAACAAGATATTGTAATTATACTAAAGGGAAATTTGGAGCCGAAATAACAGTTATTAAACCATGCTTTTGGAATGAAAATGATGAAAAATACATTGTTTGGAAAGAAACAATTCATCAATTAGAAATATCCTATAATAAACTTATTGAATTGGGGGCAAGTCCGCAAGAAGCAAGAAGTGTTTTACCAAACTCATTAAAAACAGAAATAGTTATGACGATGAACTTGAGGGAATGGAAACATTTTTTTAAATTGAGAACATCAGAAGGTGCACATCCACAAATGAGAGAAATTGCTGTTCCATTATTAAAAGAGTTTCAAAGTAAAATTCCTATTATATTTGATGACTTATGATCTCAACACGTAAAGACCCTAGCCCTTAGGCAAGCTTTAGGTTTCGTAGATCTTAACCAATATAATAGTTTTTTCTATCAAATATAAACCCATTCCACCCTGCCCTATACACAACATTTTTCATTTTCCAACTCCAATTCAATCGCATTTCATTTTCATTTAGTACCTTTAGCATTCATAAAAATACAGGCTATAATTAGCATGACTAACTTTCAGGATAAAGCGAATTTTATTTGGTATATTGCTGATTTGCTCAGTGACGATTACAAACAAGCCGAATATGGTAAAGTAATTTTACCTTTCACTTTTCTGCACCGGCTCGATTGCATTTTGCAAGAAACAAAACCCGATATTCTTAAACACTATGAAAAAGTTAAATCGTAAAGCAAAGAAATTACTGACCGCTAGTTAAACCAGAAATCTGGATTTAAGTTTTTTCATAATCACAGCAAATTTGAAATGGAGATACTAATGGGCAAAATTCCCCCACTTTTTTATGCCAAGACCGTTGACAACAATTATTAAAAAAGCAAAAACATGATTAATGTTACATACTTTACTGGTGCTGGAGCAAGTTATCATAGTATACCACTTATCAAAACAATGAATAAGAGAATGAAGGCTTTTAGCCAGTTTCTTAAGGATCAAAAAGAAAGTGGAAAATTGACTCATGATTTTGCCGAGAAATTTATTAATGAATTAGATGAGTTAATTGAAATTGAAAAAAACAGAACTTCAATTGATGCATATGCGCGCGAATTAGAATTAAGTGGTTCTGTTAAAAAACTTCTTCATCTAAAAACGATTTTGACTAGTTATTTAATATTTGAGCAATTAAATAAGCCAAAAGATCTCGTTTTAAATTCAGGTGATTATAATTACAAAGGTATACCAAAGTCTCCAATTCCACTTGATACTGAATACCAGGAGATGATAAAAGTTCCTATTGACAAGAGATATATTACTTTTTGGGGAGAGCATTTAAAACCAAATAATGATAAATTATCAAACAATATTAAAGTATTATCATGGAATTATGATATGCAATTTGAATTCTCTTATTCTCAAATAAAGAAATTCAGTTTAGAATTAACACAACAAAATTTACAGGTTTTCCCATCTGTGCTTAAAGATATTGATATTAAACAATCTTGTATTTTAAAGCTTAATGGAACTGCAGGTTTATTATATGATAATCATACTAAAACTAAACTATTTAATCTATTTGATTATAGAGAACATTCACTTATGGAAAATCTAGATTATCTTATAGAACCATTTAAAGTTAATTTTGATCGCGCCTATATCGAACCTCTCTTAACATTTGCCTGGGAATCAAAAACACTTGTATTTAATACAAGAAAGTATGCAAAAGAAATAATACAAGATACTGATATTCTTGTAATAATTGGTTATTCCTTTCCTAGATTCAATCAAGATGTTGACAGAGAAATTTTCAAGGAAGTTCCTAAATTAAAAAAAATATATTATCAAGCAAAAGAAGATGAATTGCCTGAGCTCATAGAAAAACTTGATGGGATTAATAGTAAAATGGCTTCAATTACAAAAGGTGTAAAAAATTTAGATACATTTTATTATCCATCTGAACTTTAAGAATACTAAAAAAGAATAATTGTTGCCTAACACATGGTTAAGCCCACTTGAGCTAATTTGCTGATAGGAAAGTTTTTAGTAACTTAGTAAAAGTTTATTGTAAGATAAAGACGTTGCAGCTAACTCCCCAGAGTGCTCAATCACGGAGAACGCCGTCATGTTTTATCAGTGAAGGGAAAAAACTAAATAAACTTAAAGAATGGAAGATAATTTTATTTTCAAAAAAATCCCTCAATCTAGGATCGCCACATTTGATATTTTTTCAGTTGGATTATTGAAACATCATGTTAGTGCAATGCTCGAATTTGATGTTACTGAAATTAGGATGAAATTGCATGAGTTAAGGAAAGGTGGTATTAATATTTCATTTAATGCTTGGTTATTAAAAGCGATATGTAGCAATCTTCAAAAGCATCCTGAAGCATCAGCTTTTCTTTATAAGAAAAAGAAACTAATTCTTTTCAATGATATTAATATTTCAATTCTGGTCGAAAGGAAAATACATAATAAAAAAGTCCCAATTCCTTATGTTATTGAAAAAGCCAATCGTAAAACAGCTCTTGAAATTGCAAATGAAATAGAATCGGCCAAAAATCAAATATTGACAAACAATGATATAGTCATAAACAGAAAACCAAATATTACAGAACAATTGTACTACAAGATGCCTGGATTCATAAGAAGGGCCGTTTGGAAATTTATGCTTAGAAATCCAAAAATAGCTTATAAAAAAATGGGAAATGCTGTAGTTTCTTCAGTAGGTATGATGGGAAGAATAAATGGTTGGTTTATTCAGAAGTCAGTACATCCAATTTCCTTTGGTATAGGTTCTGTATTAAAAAAGGCAGTAGTAATCGAAAATGAAATTAAGATCAGAGATATATTGAATATGACTATCCTGTTTGACCATGATGTTATAGACGGTGCTCCTATGGTAAGATTTTTAAACGACTTGACAAAAAGTCTTGAAACCGGAGAATTTATAAATAGCACAAACAAATAATATCGTTTATAAATTATTATAAAAATGTGGAGATCAGAGACCACTTTAAAAACGGGGCAATAATTAAAAAAGCCATATGGGTTGTTTAATAAAAACATTGAAAAATGAAAAACAAATCAATTTGTTTTGCTTTTATAATTCTTTTTGTTGTACAATTTTCATCATGTGAAAATGATGATAATCCAGTGCCAGACCCAATTGGTACTATTACTACAACTTTAGACTACACAGGAATTATAGTATATAGCGATTTAGCTGTCGATGCCCCATATTCCAATTATAATTATATAAAATTAGTTATGGGAATGACACTTGCTAACTTAAATTCTGGTTTTAACACAATGGGTAGTCCAGATGGACAATATTGGGATTATATGGTTGGATATCAGAGTGGTGAATTAACAAATCTAGGTAAAGTGGAAGGACTCTGTTATGTTACAACAAAGCCAAGTAGTGGCTATACAAAAAACGGTACAATAGAAAAGGGAAATGGATATGTGGTGCGATCTAAAAAATATTTCATTAATACTACTGACGCACCCTATATCTATTATCGGTTTTTTGTTGAGGATTGGATTGTAAATACCAGTGGGGGTATTAATGGTGCAAAAATAAAAATTCAAGGGCCATTTTAGATAGAAATTGCTTTATATATCGCAAAATGTAGATTATATAAAATTATCCAATACTTAGCTTAAAATAAGGGTGATCTGCAATTTTATAAGCGTTGTCTTCTTGTGAAATTCGGATATACTTTAAAAAGGATTTTTCAGTTCGATGTCCAGTAATCTTCATAATTGAAATTGTGGGTATTCCAGCCAAATAAAGGTTTGTAGCAAAACTTCTGCGAGCTGTATGCGTTGTAATAAGTTTAAATTTCTTATATTGCTTTGTAACTAATAATCCACCCTTTGTTATTTTAGATTCAACAATTTCATTTATGCCAGCAAGTTCGGCAATATCCTTAATATAATCGTTTAATTTTTGGTTAGTAATTACTCTTGGTATCTCATAATCATATTTTCTTAAAATACTTAATACAATGCTTTTTAAAGGAATTACAACCTTCTCACTTGTTTTTTCTGTATTTATTGTCAGAAAGGTACCTTTATCATTCTCATTAATTCTATCCTTTGTTATTTTGGAGAGATCAGAGAATCTTAATCCAGTATAGCATGCAAGTATAAATAAATCTCTGGCTCTGTCGAATGATTTATTCTTATTTAAATCAAGGTTATACAAATTTGACAATTCATTTTCTGTTAAATATATTTTATCTACTACTTCATAAATAATCTTGAACTTCTTCCTTTCAAATTCCGTATTTGAATGAAGCTTCTCCTCTTTGGCATTCTTCAGGATGGATTTCAGATTCTTGATGTGCTTACCAATTGTATTGGTAGCCGCTTTATTTCCTTGAAAATAATTAATAAAATCGTCATAGAAATCAATAGTGATATTATCAAAATCTAGCTTCTTATTTGTATTTTTTTGAAATTCTGTCAGGTGAAACTGAGTTGTTTTGTATCCCTTGATAGTCCATTCTTTATACTTAAGGCCTTTAGGTGTTAATCGCTTCCCATTTTCGCAATCCTTAATAAAACTTTCAAGGTAAGACATCAGAGTTACTGTTTCTTTTCTTTTTGTTCCTCTATTTAATCTTTTATCAAGCTCAAACTTTAGTTCATCCTTCGATATTGTTTTATGTTGATATTTAAAAGAAAATAACACTTGATCAAATTCATTTTGAATATCATCTAGTAATTTACTTATATTTTGTGTAGTTTTATTTTTCTTATCATAAATAGGCCTTTCGATTGATTCGTCCCATGCTTTTGGATTTATCTTCTCTCCTACTGAATATTTAAATCTTAATTTCTTATGATTAAAGGTTAAAAAAATCAGTGTTTCTTTTTCAGCTTCCTTATCTTTTAAAATAAAATGTACAGCTCCCATAGTTTTTATTTTAGGGTGTAATTTTGGGTGTAAAAACTTTTTTCTTTTCTTAACTTTTCTTATTTTTACAATTACAAATATATTAATTATAAAGACATAAATAATCTGATATTGAAAAAATTAGTAAAAAATAGGAAAAATAGTTCGAGTCTTGTTCTGGGCACCAAATCCTGAATTTTATTTCAGGATTTTTTTATTTGTAGCGTGCAAGTTCGTCCCGATAGTTATCGGGATGTTCTGGGCACTTAATCCTGAATTTTATTTCAGGATTTTTTTATTTGTAGCGTGCAAGTTCGTCCCGATAGTTATCGGGATGTTCTGGGCACCAAATCCTGAATTTTATTTCAGGATTTTTTTATTTGTAGCGTGCAAGT
>JAVEZW010000002.1:0-38262 GCA_034002805.1 Bacteroidales bacterium
GGCCCGCTTATTCTGATATTTGAGGTAATACGCATGTTCCCAAACGTCTATGGCCAAAATGGGAGTTCCTTTTTTGGGTGATATGTCCATCAATGGGTTGTCCTGGTTAGGTAATTGCAAAATAGCCAGCTGGTTGTTTTCATCTACGATAAGCCAGGCCCATCCACTTCCAAATTGTGTTGCTGCTGCTTTCTCGAAATCTTTCACAAAATTCTCGAACGAACCAAAGGTTATAGTAACTGCATCCATTAGTTTACCCTCAGGCTTGCCTCCGGCATTTGGTGCCATAATAGTCCAGAAAAGCGAATGGTTGTAATAACCTCCTCCGTTATTTCTTACCGATGCAGGATATTTACTAATATCAGAGAAAATTTCTTCGAGGCTTTTGCCATTGAGGTTATTCTCATTTACGGCCTTAATAAAATTGTTGTAATACGCTCTAAAATGCCTGTCGTAATGTATTTCCATAGTAGCCTTATCAATGTATGGTTCTAAAGCATCGTAGGAGTATGGTAATGCCGGAAACTCAAAACTGGTATTTTGTGCATTTGTTTTTGCTGCCTGTAAAGCAAACAATACAATGAATATAAATAGTATTTTTTTCATGATTCTTTTTGTTTAATCGTTAATACGATATAGTAACACAAAAAAAAGAAAAATGTTTAGCGACCGGGATTTGTGTTTCGGGTTTTGAGTTGATGTGTTTCGAGTTTTGCGTGCCGAGTTTCATGTTGCTTTTTGATAATTAGTTATTCCGAACCAAAGATTTTAAGGTCATTCCGAGGACAAAGGACGAAGCTTGCCCGCCATGCCTAGTGGCAGGTTAACTGCAAGCGGGGAATCTAAAAGCAGCAGTAACTAATAAAGATCGCTTCGCTTTGCTCGCGAAGACAAAAAAAACCTGCTGAAGCAGGGTTGTGTGTAGAGAAATTTCTTATAATTTGTTTTTAAGTTTTTAGCATATAAGCTCACCCTAAACCAATTGATACAAGTTGGTTTTTATTCTTTTGCAAGATAATGCTCAATTTCAATCTTTAGTTTTGGTAGATGATTTGAAATTATGCCCCATATAACAACATCATCAACCCTGTCGTAACCATGTATCACCCAATTTCTTGTATCAACTATTTGTCTTGCATTTTCTATGTTGATTTCTGGCGCAATTTTCATTATTCTATTTTCAGCTTCACCAATAATTTCGATTTCTCTTTCAATACCTCTTCTGAGCAATTTATTGTTTTGATATTCGGCAAAATTTCTTTCTGCTCCGAGAAAGTCTTAAATTGATTCTATTGAGGTCTTAATATCATACAGGTATTTCTAAACTTCGCGCTTCATAAATTAATTGCTTTGATTCATTAATACTTTCAATGAAATATGGGTTGGAAAGAGTTCTTTCTGTTACAATGTCAATTTCTCTTTTGAATAGTTCACGGAGTTTATAATGAAGTGTGAAATAATTTTCTGTGTACTCATCAACAGAAAGATTGTCTGAGAATGATATAAGGAAGTCAATATCGCTGTCATCACGAAATTTTTCAGACACAACAGAACCAAAAGCATAAAGTCGTTTAATATTAAGAGCCTGACAAATGGCAATCAATTTTTTTTTCTTTTTTACTAATAACTGTTGCATCACATTTTTCTTTCAAAGATATATATTTTCGTATTGATGTCCAATATACTAAGATCGTCACAAATTCCAAATCTCCATTGTTTCGAATTGCTTTTGGGAAATTAGTTAATCCAAACCAACATTTTGTGTCATTCCGAGGACAAAGGACGAAGGAATCTAAAAGCAGCAGTAACTAATAAAGATCGCTTCGCTTTGCTCGCGAAGACAAAAAAACCCGCCGGAGCAGGGTTGTGTGAAGAGAAATTTCTTATAATTCGTTTTTTAAGTAATTAGTATGTAGTATTTAGTAGGAAGGAATAATTTGGTTTGTTGAATGGTTATTTATTCCCCTCGCGCGCCCTTTTGTTACTCGCAAGCTCGTGAGAACGCTTCGCTAAGTACCCTAAAGGGACCCTTTGCATATTAAACTAACTGCGGATTGGACTCGCCCCTTTAGGGTCCCGAAAGCTTTCGGGAGGGGGCAGCGGAGGCCTTTTTAAATTTATTTTTATCTTTTCAATTACCTGATCTATTTTATTAAACACATCTTCATTAGTGAAACGAAGTATTTTTAGTTCATATTTTTCTATTTCTGCTGCTTTACCTAAATCATATTCTTGTTGAAAATTATGAATCTCACCATCAACTTCAATTACAAGTCTTGCCTTATGGCAGTAAAAGTCGGCTATAAAACGCTCAATAGGATGTTGTGCTTTGAAACGAATACCCAGCTGATTTTTTCTTAATCTTTCCCATAAAACCATTTCTGCCTCAGTCATATTCTTACGCAACTCTTCAGCTCTTCTGAAAATTTCTGGAGAAGCGTTATAAAACATCGAACGTTCAATGGTTCTTTTTTTCATGGTGCTCTTTAATTGCCAGCGCTCACCCTTTGATTCCCTAAAGGGAACCTGCCCAATTAAATTTATCTTAAAGCGTTGGGCCTTCCCCTTCAGGGGATAAAGGGGCCGTAAAGGCCATTTGAGATAAATTTTATTTCCCCACGCTCGCCCTTTAATCCCTAAAGGGAGCCATTGCTCATTAAACTAACTGCGGATTGGACTCGCCCCTTTAGGGTCCCGAAAGCTTTCGGGAGGGGGCAGCGGCGGCCATTATTTTCTTATACTATTCAAAACAAGCTTAGCTAAGTTCTTCACATTTTGCAAAACCAACTCCTTTAGCCATGACAACGGCCTATCGGTCCATCGCTGCGGATGAAATGTGAACATTATCTGATCGGGCAATTTGCCATTATTGGCAGCACGAATAATATCGGAAGTTGAATGAAAATTTTTACATTGGCCTGTGCGCACCCCTTTATCCCCTAAAGGGGAGCCCCCTTCAGGGGGTTGGGGGCTGGGAAGGAAATTATCACAATTTTCTCTTTTATAATTTAAAGGAGTGTCTGCCCTATCTTTATTAACTTTGTCTCTTATAGAAACTTTTTCCCCATTCCAACGTCTTCCGGTATCAGTTAAATATAGGACATTCGAAAAATCTACATCAAAATAGGGTTCTCCAATAATTCCGTATTCGCGGTAGTTGTAATATTTCCAGATTAGCTTGTTATCGTATTTCGAAAGAGGACTACCATGCATACAAATGGTTTTTACTGGGTAGAATCTTCGGAGTTCTTTTAGATGCATGTCAAATAACTCAATGGCTAGTTCTGCCAACGAGGTTTCTTGTTCCTTGTTCCTTGTTCCTTGTTTGTTTATTCTTTTAGATGCCAGGTCGATGTCTTCATAATGGTAACCTATTTCATGACCCAAATTTGCTATTTGTTTGATAATATCTGTATCGAAACTCTCCGGCACCATTCTAAAATAATAACTTCCTTTTATTCCCAGCTCATGCTGAATTTGTGCAAAACGCAAGGAGTTTTCGGGTAGTTTATCGACATCGTGACGGAGAATAATGGTTTTGTCGTTGCTGGCGCTCGCCCCTCGGTCCCCTGAAGGGGAGCTTTCGCTAATTAAAATAATTGTGGGTTGGTCTTTCCCCTCAAGAGCCTGTAACGATTTATCGAGAGGATAAAGGCTTGCCAGCCGCCCGCCTGGATGACACAGTCGGTCAGGTTTAGGCTGGGGCTGCGTTGACCTTTCCAAATATTCCTCAAATGTCTGAAAAACAAAACCCTGGTTCTGCAGGGCTTTTAATAATTGTTTGTATGTGTTGATGGTGAAATCCATATCGGCTAAGATAAGTTATAAATAAATTTCTGGAAATCAGGCTTCCCAATAATTGTTACATCAGAAATTACCGTTGAACTATCGCCGGTATATATTAGATGCTTTTGAATATCATATTCATTGCCAGGAAAGTTTTTAAAGTTTTTAAGGTAATCTTTAGTAAATGTTTCTCCTGCCTTAATTTCAAGAGCAATTATTTTATTATTACCCAATTCCATTATACAGTCTATTTCTACTCCATTGCTTTCTCTCCAGTAATAAATCGAAGGTACTTTACCGGCATGATATTGTGCTTTTAACAGCTCACTAATTATAAAGTTTTCATATAATGCTCCGTATAAATAATGGGTTTTAATCATTTCGTTGTTTTGTATTTTTAATAGCGAACACGCCAGGCCTGTATCATAAAAGTAAATCTTGGGTGATTTGATTAAGCGTTTACTAAAATTTTTGTAATATGGATTTAACTGATATAAAATAAAACTTGATTCTAATAATGAAAGCCATGACTTTACCGTATTAACAGCAACTCCAGCATCATTTGCCAATGATGAAAGATTTAACACCTGACCTATTCGGCCTGCACATAATCCTAAAAAGCGTGTAAAAGTGTTTAGGTTTTCTATATTTTTCAACGACCGTATATCTCTTTCGATATATGTTTGAATGTACGAAGGATAAAAGTCGGTAGGTTTAATATCTGAATTATGGAGCCGGGGATAGAATCCAGTAAATATATATTTTGTAATTTCTTGATCTGGCAGACCGAGTTCATTGATACCAAAAGGAAACAAATGACTAATAAATGTTCTTCCGGCAAGTGATTGAGAAATATGATTATTCATTAAGAAACTCTGCGAGCCAGATAAAATATATTGGCCAGTAGTTCCTCTTTCATCAGAAACTACCTGAATATAACTAAATAATTCGGGGATGCGTTGTGCTTCATCAAATATGACTTTTGGTCCTTGAGTGTGTAAAAATCCCAAGGGATCAGATAAGATTAATTCGCGATGATCTATTCGCTCCAGATTAAAATACGTGTAATCAGAAAATTCGTTTTTTAACAAGGTGGTCTTTCCCGATTGGCGGGGACCGGTTAAGGTAAGAACAGGAAATTTACCTAGTTGAGATCTTACTATCGATGTTATTTGACGAGGAATTGTTTTCATGTATATGTGCATCTAGATTGCAAATTTACATAATAATTAAATTAAATTCAAGTTTTTAGCATTGATTAGATTTAAATCCACATGATTGGCAGAAAAGATTTCTGGTTCCATCCTGAAATAATTCGTAGTTCTTTCCCCGCATTTCTAAGAATCATTTATAAGTATACAATTTTGGAATTAGATTCCAAAATTGTAAGAAGGTTTTATAAACAATTGCTTTCTTTCAGTATAGAAAGGGTTGCTTTTAAAAAGTCTGGCTGTGAATTTGGGTTATAGAACCGTAATATATGAGGAGGATGGAAAAATATGGAATCGGAATCCATAAAATTCAAAAAATCAAAAAACTTCTGAAATGATTACCTGTGTTCGGTTGGAAAGAAAAACCCTGTTGTTGCAGGGCTTTTAATAGTTCTTTGTAAGTTGCGACTGTAAAATCCATTATTTAGTTGTAAGTGATAAGTAACGAGTGGAAAGAAGTAAGTAAATTAGGCGCTATTTGCAAAGGGATTTGATCAGTCCGCGGATGATTTTAGATATTTCATTTGCTTGAAACAATAATTTATCGGAAGTGGTTTGGTCAATATAATTTAAGCGTAAAGCCATATGAAGCATTGATTTTGCTTCACTGCAAGATGAAATAGCGATATAAAGAAAACGAGTGAAGTCGGCTTTACTATGCCGGTCGAAACCTTCTGCTATATTGTTTGAAACCGAAACAGCCGCTCTACAAATTTGATCTTTAAAACCATAGTCTTTTAATCCAGAAAAGTGATGATAAACGATAACAGCAAAGTCCTGACTCTTTTGCCAGGCCACTAAATCTTCAAACTTTACAACCTTCATAATAAACTTATTACTTACAACTTATTTCTTACAACTTATTTCTTACAACTTATTTCTCCATTATTTCAAGAATTTTACTCATAATCTACTATCGCCTGTAAACAGCGTTCTGCAGTTTTACCATTCCATAGCTCGGGACGTTCGGGTTTTCGGTTTTTTTGGAGTGTTTCGAAAAATTCTTTTCGGATTCGATCAATGTTATTTCCAACCAGAACACTTGCCCCACCATGCTCACGCAAAGTTATTGGCCTTTCAGTATTCCAGCGCATAGTTAAACAGGGCGTACCCAAAACTGTGCATTCCTCCTGCAAGCCACCACTATCAGTTAGCATAATTTGTGCATGCATATTTAATTTTAACATCGAATGATAATCCAATGGATACACTAAATAGATATTAGGAGTTTCCAATACCATATCCCAAAGACTAAAAGCTTTTAATTGTTTTTCGGTGCGTGGATGAACAGCCCAGATAATACTTATTTCTTTTGCTATTTCGTTGCATAAAAGATTAACCAGGGGTTCGAGAACTTCTTTTTGGTCTACGTTCGAAGGTCTGTGGAGGGTCATAAGCGCAAAGCGCTGGTTTCGGATTTCGCGTTGACGCGTTTCGTGTTTGGAGTTTCGGGTTTCGTGTTTCGCGTTTCGCGTTTGGAGATGATATACTGTTATCGTGTATTATGCTTTCAATGTTTAATAAATTTGCTTTTTCGCGGTTTGCTTCGAGCGTATCGATCATAATGTTGCCCACAAAACGGATTCTGCTATCCTCTACGCCTTCGTTTTTCAGGTTTTGAATTGAGAGTTTATCGGGTGTAAGCAATAGATCGGACAATCGATCGGTAACCAGCCGGTTTATTTCTTCGGGCATTTTCATATCTCCGCTTCGTAAGCCGGCTTCAACATGACAAACCTTAATATGTAGTTTTTTTGCTGTTACTGATGCTGCCAGCGTTGCATTTACATCGCCATAAACAACCACCCAGTCAGGTTTTTCGGTTTCGAAAATTCTCTCTAATGCAATCATCGATTGACCAACCTGCTCGGCATGTGAGCCAGAACCAATACCTAAATTAATATCGGCATCTGGAATATCTAAAGCCTCAAAAAATGCTTTCGACATGCGATCATCGTAATGCTGACCGGTGTGAACCAGTAAATGAGTTACGAGTTTCGGGTTTCGGGTTTCGGGTTTTGCATTTCGCGTTGGTGCGTTTTGGGTTTCGCGTTTCGCGCCTGCCTGTTCGGCAGACAGGTTTTTCGTTTCTAATTGGATATTATATGTATTTATTGCGTGAATAAATGGTGCGACCTTCATAAAATTTGGCCGGGCACCTACTACAGAGATTATTTTCATTTTATTACCAGTTGTTACTTGAGATTAAATATACCAGGGATAAACCACCCGGTCTAATTCAACCTTTGTATTACTTATTATATAGTATTGTTCGATATTTATACTCTCAGCCAATTTTTTAAGTCTGTTTAAATCTGGTTCTATTGCTTTTTGTTTTACTTCCAATGCTATTTCGTTATTTAAAATAAAATCTATTTCGGCGGTATTTCGTTTATTATAAAACGCCACTGATCCGTGGTTCATAAGTTGATTAGCAACGGTAGTTTCAAGCAATTGTCCGGGACTTGTTTTGGTTACAAGATTTAAAATCCCGCTATCTGAAAAATAGATTTTTTTACCTCCGGCAATGCTTCGGTCGATGCTTTGAGTATATTTTGGAATCAACCTGATAAAGAAGGTTCCTTCGAGAAACTCCAGGTAATTGTAAGTTTTAACCCTGTTAATACCTAATTCTGAAGCCAATCGTGTAACATCCAATATATTTCCATTTCGCGGACCCAACAATAAGATAAGATCCCGCAGTTCTTTAACTTCTTTAAGCTCGCTAAAGGTCTTAATGTCTTTTTCGAAAAATGAAGCAAAAATATTTTTTAAAATCAGTTTTTTTGTTTCTACATCTTTTGTCAGCGCAACCTCCGGAAATCCCCCAAACTCCATATATTCATTATAAAGCTGCGATTGCTGAATTATTTCGTAATCACTATAATTTTTCAATGCTTCATTAAAACTGCAAGTAAGCTGATCTTCGGGTAACAGACCGTTAAAATGAAGAAATTCTCTGTAACTTAAAGGATTTAAAACAAATAAAAATTTTCGTCCACTGAGCGATTCGGGAAAAAGATTGCGTAAATAATAATTTGACGAACCGGTAACAATAAATTTAACCTGATAATGGTCGATCAGGTATTTACTGATTTTTGTGATTTCGGGAAAGTTTTGAATTTCGTCGATACAAACCAGAAAACGTTCATCTTTTTCTGCTTTTACAATCCGCCTTAATGCTTCGTAAATTGCGTTATAATCTTTGTTTTCGAACAAGAGCGTATCAAGCGGATTATCAAAATCAAACCAGGTAAATTTTCCTTTCCAGGCAAGCGACAATTGTTTCATTAAGGTTGTTTTACCAACCTGACGCATTCCTGTTATTACAATGGCATTTTTATGCTCCAGCTGAGGTTGAATGGAATAATACAGAGATCTCTTAAGCATTGTGTAAAAATATTTTTACAAATTAACGCTTTTTTGTAAAAATCGCAAACAAAAACTAAAAATTATACGATTGGGATTGATAAAATTTGGACGGGCACCTACTACTGAGATGATTTTCATTGCTTATTTAAATTGCTCCCAAAATGCAGGATTATTATTGATAAGGGTAATGAATTTATGCGAATAGTAAGGAATAGAAGTGGAAAGAAAGTATTGTTTTTAAATTTGAAAATGTATATGAGTAAAAAAACCTAAAGTTTTACCTGCTGTAGGAATTGGCAGGGTTTTGTTTTTGAACAATTTGTTTTTATTTATAGTTAGAAAAATGGTTTATAATCTATTTAAAAGTCTTGTTTTTATTAGCTTATATGCCTTTTCCGGATCGTACTGTTCCTCTTGTCGTAAAAGCAATTTTGTATCACCTAAAAACTCATCATCGAGCAACTTTTGTTCAATGTTTTTAAGGTACTCTTTTTGTGTGGGGACCTTATCTACAACAAAAGACATGTATTTATGATAACACAAAAGTACATTCTCTGCATTTACATCTTCCATTGTCAAGGCTTTATAAAGATCGTACAAATCTCTTCCTTTGCGACGTTGGTACAAAGCTCTTAACTTTGTGCCCAGAAGCTCTTCCAAGGTAAAAATAGTTGTGTTGCATCTACCCGAATACCACTGATTCTGTATAGTTAATTCTTTAGTTGTTAATCCCATAACATTAAAATGCTCCCTGCAATTTATTTCTACTTTTAGTCTGATTGGAACAATAGGAGCAATTTCCGATTCAAAACGAAAAACAAGAGTATTGTTATTTGCTTTTTGTTTTATTACAGGATTACCAAGAAAAGAAAGGACTTTACTTATTTGTTTAATAGTGCCTTTTATTGGTTCTGATTTGATTTGCACCAAATCAATATCTTCAGAATAACGAGGCTGAGGATTTAAATATAACTTATGTAATGCTGTTCCTCCTCTAAAGGCTAAATGCGAAGCCAAAAACGAATCATTAAACAATTCAATCAACGCTCTGCACATGATTAAGTCTTGCTCTATTTGTTCGGGGCTATCCCATGGAGCTGTATTTCTCCATTCGGTTATTGCAGATTCAGGAATCATTCGTCAATGTCTATTTGCTCATTTACAATTACATTCCATTTTTTATCAGTAATACAATTTACTGTTGGCTTATTGATTTTTAATGGTGTTTTTCGAAAAATTGTTTTATAATCATATACCTTTTCAAATAACTCATTGGCTATTTTTGTAAACCCTAGTTCCTTTTCAAGCAAATATCCCAACCGGCAAAAAACAGGAGCCGGAACTTGCAAAAACAAAGAGGAAGGCGTTTTTTTAAATTTTAGTACATTAGACAAATCATTAAGAACAGTAGCTGCCCGGTTTAATCCACCTATTTTTTTTTCATATTGAATCAAATCAGTGGCTGTTAGCTCTGGAGAAGAAACAGATACATACCCAAACTGAGTTTTTTTCTTTATTATAAGGTCGTTAGCAATTTCTTTTTTAGTTGTAAAATTAATTTTTATTGTCTTTTTTATTGAGTTACGAAGCGATCCGGATGTTGATATTACCGAAAACGTTTGTGCCCATTGGTGTGATGCTCCATAAAACACGGCTGCGCTTAAAAGCGAAACATAATACGGACGATTTAAAAACCTCATTAAATCATCAATATATAATACCGGAGGAACTATTCCTTTCGAGCTATATTCGACAGGTATTATTACATAAAATCCTTTCCATACAGAAAGTATTTTCCCTTTTTTAACTAACCTGTTTAGCGAATTTTTTAGAGTTGCCTTGCTGCGAGAAGAAAAATGTGTATATACTTCATTTAAAGAAAACGTTATGCGCCCATTTCTTTGAATATCCTCTATCCAGTTTATAAGCTTTATGTTGGTTTCCTTTTTCAATTTCAATTACATTGTTTCTGCAAAAATAATCATTTATTATATATTATTGCAGTTTTGTTGTTGTAATTGTTTGGTAGAGTATTTATATAGATTATTAATTTTACTCCTGTTTTTTCACCACAAACTACACGAGGGAACTTGTTTTAATGCGGCAGCATGAAAAACATAATCGACTCCAGGCATGGCGTTCGATACGCTATGAATATCGCGTACATCGCCAATATAAAATTTAACTTTAGGATTACTGAGTTTTTTGCGTAAATCATCCTGTTTTTTCTCATCGCGGCTAAATATGCGAATTTCTTTAATGTCGGAGTTAATAAACCGATTAAGAACAGCCGTTCCAAAAGAACCTGTTCCACCGGTAATTAGTAATGTTTTATTTTTGAACATAAATTTTTGAATTATACGTTAATAAAAGACAATGGTCAGTAGTCAATAAAAATGATACGAGCCTGCCTGTTGGCATAATCTGATTGGGCGATTATTTTTTTAAAATCTTTATAGTATGTCAATTAGAGTTTAAATTTTTTTTAAGTTCAAGCATTTGCCTGATATGTTTTTCAGGATTTTGTTCTTTAAGTTTTTTAATATTCATGAGTTTCCATTTTATGCCCGGAAATTCTTCAAAATTAAATATACTCCATTTTGGTCTGCCTTCTGAGAAGCTTATTATCAGTTCAGCTATCTCTGAGGAAATGTTGTTTTTCACAATTTCTACTAATTGAACCCTTGTGTTTTCATACATATCATAAGTAAACGTTTCTTTTGTCATGCCACTAAATTGACTATTAAGTGTTGCTTCATGATTAAGGAAAGAGGGACTTAGAATTTCATGAATAGGACGTTTGCTACTTAGTAAGCTAAAAATAAACCCTTTATTGATCTCAGGGGGATATCCATATGTATCCAACATTTTCTTCACATCAAATAAATCACGTGGGTGCTGTCGATCAAGGGCTGCAACTATCTTTCCACCAAAAAGCTGACCTAAAGATACTATCGGCATTTCACAAAACATGTTATATCGCTCTTGTGCAGCACTACTTAAAGGTAGTATATCTGCTTTTTGATAAATACCGCGATTAATAGTATTAACTTCAATTTTTATTTCAGTGTTATTTAGAGAACAAAATAATTTATACTCTTCTTCATCAGCTCTTGGTTCTTTAATATTTATTCCAGAGATAGTTTTTAGAAGCTGACTTCTTAAACGTTTTAAAATAGTAACTATTTGCTCCAAGTCTTTATCTCGCGTACTAAACGGCAAAAAAGTCAAGTCAATATCAACAGATAAGCGAGGTATATCAAAATAAAAGAGATTAATAGCTGTACCTCCATGTAAAGCAATATCTTTTTCTTTTGCAATAAACGGTAAAATCCTAAGTAATAGCTCAACTTGTTTATCATATTGATTATTTATCATGAGAATTCTTTTGGTACAGTAATTTTATATTTAGGAATGTAAATACCATTCGGAACAATGCTTCTTTTTCCTTTTCCAAGATTTAGATGCTCAATATTCAAATATTTAAACCAGGAATGATTTGCTTTTTCGGCCATAAAAAGAAACAAACGTAAGGCTTTTACCGAATTACAATGTTCCAGAATTTCCTGAACGTTTTTCGGATTTAGTGCAGATAATCCTTCCATGATTTGCCATGCCTCTTGTAAATCAAATCTTTTGGTTGTGAGTTCCAAGCATTCTAATATTGCTCTGGTAGGGTCTGATATTTTTATGGTAAATGTTTTTTCATTATAATTTATTAACCCAATGTTTGGATTAAGCATTGAAGTATGTATCAATACGGCCTTGGTTTCCCATTCGAATTTTTTAAACCAAAGAGGCAGATTGGTGCCATTTGGTGCAAAAAGCAATGTTTCTTTTTGATACAATTCAAGATAATGCGACAAACCTTGTAAACCCAGAGCAGAGCGCCCACCAATATGGATTTGTTTTTCTGCTTGTGTTTGTAAACTATACAAAGCACCCTTTAAATTAATCGTATCGCCAGTTCTTTTCAGAGCACCATAACCTACTGATGTTAACCATCCGCTTTTTAAATACCGGTGTTGCAGATCACGTGAATAGCCTTGATTTACAAGCCAGGTTGATATTAAAACAGTACCTTGTGGAAGCTGCTGAAGTAACTGGTTTATTTTGGTGCCCGAATTTGTACTCATAGTACAAATATAACAATAATATTAAACTATTTTGATTTTTTTTGCCGTATGCTTATACTGCCATTAAACAAAGAAATGGTTCACTTTAGCCCACTTTAGCTTACTTTAATCTATTCAATCCATACTTCATTAAATTCTTCACATTCTGCAAAACCAATTCTTTTACCCACGGAAAAGGCTTATCGGTCCAGCGCTGCGGATGAAATGTAAACATGATCTGATATGGCAATTCTCCTTTTTCGGAAGCACGAATAATATCGGAAGATGAATGAAATTTTTTACTTTGGCCAATGCGCGCCCCTTGATCCCCTAAAGGGGAGCCCCCTTCAGGGGGTTGGGGGCTGAGAAGGAAATTATCACTATTTTCTCTTTTATAATTTAAAGGAGTGTCTGCCCTATCTTTATTAACTTTGTCTCGAACAGAGACAGCTTCCCCATCCCACCTTCTTCCGGTATCGGTTAAATAAAGTACGTTCGAAAAATCCACATCGAAATAAGGTTCGCCAATAATTCCGTAATTGCGGTAGTTGTAATATTTCCAGATTAGCTTGTTATCGTATTTCGAAAGCGGACTACCATGCATGCAAATGGTTTTTACAGGGTAATACTTCCGCAATTCAGCCAAATGTTTTTCAAATAAAAGTATAGCTTCATCAGCGAGAAGTTTTTCATCGAATAATTTGTTTCGCGTTTCGTGTTTCGGGTTTTGCGTTTCGCGTTTTGTATTTCGTGTTTTATTAACCAGGTCGATGTCTTCATAATGGTAACCAATTTCATGACCCAAATTTGCTATTTGTTTGATAATATCTGTATCGAAACTTTCAGGAACCATTCTAAAATAATAACTTCCTTTTATTCCCAACTCGTGCTGTATTTGTGCAAAGCGCAAGGAGTTTTCGGGTAGCTTATCGACATCGTGACGGAGAATAATTATTTTATTTTTGGCCTCACGCGCCCTTTTGTTCCCTAAAGGGAGGCCTACCCCTTCAGGGTCCCGATAGCTATCGGGAGGGGGCTGCGTTGGCCTTTCCAAATATTCCTGAAATGTCTGGAAAGGAAAATCCTGTTGTTGCAGGGCTTTTAGTAATTGTTTATATGTGTTGATGGTGAAATCCATTATTCTGATAATAGAAAATTGTGAATAGTTTCGGGTGAAATAACGTTGAATGTGGAGCCCGGATATGCATTTGAAAAAGTCTTCGATAAAAACACCTTTTTATTTGCATTCCATTTGAATTCAAAAGCATGTAATGAATTGTTTCGTTCTTCGATGTAATCTATTTCCTGCTGCTGAGTCGTTCTCCAGAAATATCCTTTAAAATCAATATTATTATTGGTATTGAATTTTATTCTCTCACTTACCAAAAAATTTTCCCAAAGCGCACCAGAATCTACTCTGGATGTTATGGGCAAGAAATTGCCTATAATAGCGTTTCGAATACCATTATCATAAAAATAGATTTTTTTCCCTTTTTTAATCTCATTTCTAACATTCCTGTTTAGTCCGTTTAATCGAAAAATAATATATGCTTTTTCGAGTAGATCTATATATTTTTCAATTGTACCATTATCGGAACCTGTAAGAACAGAAAGCTCGCTGAACGAAACTTCGTTTCCTATTTGTAATGCCAGGGCTTTCAGTATTTTTTCGAGTAAGAATGGTTTTTGAATTTGCTCAAGCATTAATAAATCCTTGTACAGATAACTTGATGTAAGATCTTTTAATAACCTCTGTTCTAAGCCTTCGCTCAATGCTATATCTGGATAATAACCAAAGATAAGCCGATGTTCCAGTAATCGTTTTTCGGTTAAAAAACCATGATAACTAACTAATTCATCAAATGAAAAAGGAAATAGGTTGAATTCAAATTTACGCCCCGTTAATGGTTCTTTTATTTTATTTGCCAGCTCAAAGGCAGATGAACCTGTAGCAATTAACTGAATTTCTTTAAAATTATCATGAATAATTTTTAATACAAGACCTGTTTCAGGGATTCGTTGAGCTTCATCTATAACAACAATCTTATTTTTTCCAATAATTGGTTTAAGTTTTGATGCTGCCGGATTTGACAATAATGTACGAACATCCGAATCGTCACCATTTAATAAAAGGGTGGATTGTACATAATCTTTTACAAGGGAATTTACTAATGTGGTTTTCCCTACTTGCCTTGCCCCATAAATGATTATTGCCTTTTGCTTAAAAAGATAGTTGCGAATTTGCTTTTCAATTTTCCTTTGTATCATACAAAAAATTTATTGCAAATATAATAATTTAAGATTTAATTCTATAATAAACATAATAATTTTCGATTTCAACCGAAAAAAAGGAAAAAAAGAATGGTAGCTTATCGACATCGTGCCTGTCTGCCTTCACTTTGTTTTGGCAGATGAACCTGCCGGATTGCCTGATTAATTTAACGGTAAGTAGGCAGGGCGGAGAATAATGGTTTTATTTTTTCCATTGCCTGCGCGCGCCCCTTTATCCCCTAAAGGGGAAGCCATCCCACTTGAAGTTTGAAATTGTTTTGGTTCTTCCAAGTATTCCTGAAATGTCAGAAAAGAAAATTGTTGCCTTTTCAATTCTAACAATAGGGTTTGATATGTTGTTAAGGTAAAATCCACGCTTATACTTATTTATTTTGTGCTACCAAAAAAATGTTGTTGAATGAATGTTAGGGCTTCAGGAATAGTAACAACCAGTGTGTCCTTATTTTTTTCCCATCCTTTCTCTGCAGGAATAACAATGAGTAATTTATCTGCCTTAACATCAGTAAAAGAAATATAATTTCCTTTATTAATTGAAGGCGATAAGGTTGCTTTGCACTCTACTGCTAATACTTTGGAGCCGTATTCTAATACAAAATCAATTTCTGCTCCCTGGCTCGTTCTGTAAAAATAAACAGATATAAATGGAAAATATGCTTTTAAATGGAGCAACACAATCGTTTCCCATAAAGCACCAAGAGATATATGCCCCAACAGCTGATTGTAAGATAATACTCCGGTAAATGAATTTATTAAACCCGGATCGGAGACATAAATTTTAGGTGATTTAACAATTCGTTTGCCTGCATTAACCAGGTAAGGTTGCACTGTTTCGAGCATGTAGGTGCTTGTTAATAAATCAATATAATTTCTAACAGTTGGACTGCTTACACCTAATGAGTTAGCTAAAACAGAGTAGTTTACAACCTGCCCGTTAACATGTGCAAGCATTTGCCATAGCCGGCGCATAAGTTGTGGTGTAATACCCGCCCATTGAAGCAAATCGCGTTCGATAAATGTGGTTATAAAATTTTCTCGCCACAAAAAAGATTCATTCATTGTTTTGCTTAACAAGCTGCCCGGAAAGCCCCCTTTTATAAAATAATCCTCAAACGAATGGTGAGCATCAATCTCGGGTAGTGTAAAGGGAGTAAGCCGATGATAACTTATACGGCCAGCAAGCGTTTCGGAGCTTTGTTTTAGTAAATCGCGCGAAGCAGATCCTAAGATTAAAAAATGACCTTTTCCGCCCCAATCATCAACAAGGCTTCGAATAAGCGGAAATAATTCGGGTTTGCGCTGGATTTCATCGATGCAGAATAATTTTCCCTTATTAGATGACAAAAACCATTCTGCATCATTTAGTTTATTTAAGTCTGATGGACGCTCTAAATCGAGATAAATCGTATTTTCTATTTTTGAAATGATATGCTTAGCCAGAGTTGATTTTCCACACTGACGAGGACCTAATAATGCTGTTACGGCAAAAGTAGTCAGGCTGTTTTCAATTTCTTTTTCTATTATCCTGTTATAGTACATACCAAAAAATTAACCATGTAAATTTAAAACAAAATTTTAATATTACATGGTTAGCGCGTGTTTTTTTCTACTTATTTTCTACTTCTTTGGTGTCGGGTTTATTTTTAATGCTTATTATTTACTTCAGAAAACTCCTTATAGAAAATCTTTGTGGCCTTTCCAAATATTCCTGAAATGTCTGGAAAGAAAAACCCTGTACTTGCAGGGCTTTTAATAGTTCTTTGTATGTTGAAATTGTGAAATCCATTATTGTTGGTTTGTATAATCTAAAATCGCCTGTAAGCACCTTTCAGCTGTTTTTCCATCCCAGAGTCCGGGACGTTCGGGTTTTCGGTTTTTTTGGAGTGTTTTGAAAAACTCGTTGCGGATTCGATCAATATTGTTTCCAACGAGTACACTAGCTCCACCGTGTTCGCGTAATGTAATGGGTCGCTCGGTATTCCAGCGCATGGTTAGGCATGGAGTTCCCAAAACCGTGCATTCTTCCTGCAAACCACCGCTATCGGTTAGCATGATTTGTGCATGCATATTAAGTTTTAACATCGAATGATAATCCAATGGGTAAACCAGGTATATGTTAGGTGTAACCAATATGCTGTCCCAAAGATTAAATGCTTTTAATTGTTTTTCGGTACGTGGATGAACAGCCCAGATAATACTTATCTCTTTCGCTATTTCGTTGCATAAAAGATTAACCAGGGGTTCCAGAACTTCCTTTTGGTCTACGTTAGAAGGGCGGTGGAGGGTCATAAGCGCATAACGAAAGTTGCCAGCATCCAGCGGCAGTTCGCAGTTTGAAATACAGTTCTTCCGAATAATGCTTTCAATAGTTAATGCATTTGCTTTTTCGCGGTTTGCTTCGAGTGTATCGATCATAATGTTTCCCACAAAACGGATTCTGCTATCGTCTACGCCTTCGTTTTTCAGGTTTTGAATAGACAGTTTATCGGGTGTAAGCAAAAGATCGGATAATCGATCGGTAACCAGCCGGTTTATTTCTTCGGGCATTTTCATATCTCCGCTGCGCAATCCTGCCTCAACATGGCACACCTTAACATGTAGTTTTTTTGCAGTTACCGAGGCCGCCAAAGTTGCATTTACATCGCCATAAATAACCACCCAGTCGGGCTTTTCGGTTTCGAATATTTTCTCTAATGCAATCATCGATTGGCCAACCTGCTCGGCATGTGTGCCCGAACCAATACCTAAATTTATATCGGCATCTGGAATATCTAAAGCCTCAAAAAAGGCTTTCGACATACGATCGTCGTAATGCTGGCCTGTGTGAACAAGAAGATGGTGAACAGTGACTGGTGAATGGTGAATAGTATTATATGCGTTTATTGCATGAATGAAAGGTGCAACTTTCATAAAATTTGGTCGTGCACCTACTACAGAGATTATTTTCATTACTTATCTACTTATAAATTCTATTGTTTTGGAAACAACTTCGTCTTTAACAGCATGTGCTTTTTTAAGATCGGGTTCTTTTCTATCAGAAGAAATATATTTCTCAATTAGTTTTTCTGGATCACGTGAATAATACATTTTGTTCTGGCTTACTAAATCCTTATCAACTGCTAACAATTGTTTGCCTAAAAAGAAAGAAAAAGAAGGAACTCCAAGACAAGCAGCCTCTCTTGCAAAAGTTCCCGCTCCTGTAAATACTCCTGATGAAAAGTAACATGCATCCAAACCGTTTATCGGATTTTCTGGTATGTAAATATTTTTTATACCCTCAGCATAGCTTTTGTCGGATTTGTATCGAGGAAGAAATAGAATATTTGTGCCACTATTTTCCAGTTTTTTAAGTAGGCTTGGTGTTATTGAACCAGAAGTTTCACCTTGTGCATAATTGGATTGAATATTTTCTGGCCGCACCACTACATATGTTTGAAAAGGAATAGACTTTAAAAAATTATTATCCGGGACAAAATCAGCTATATATACATGCTCTTTAAAACCATTGTATTGGTAGAGTTTCTTTTTGGTCAAACCTTGTCTGTTTAAAATAGACTTGGGAATGCTTCTTGGAAAAAGAGCATTATCTACGAAAAATCCATAAGTCCATTGCCTTGCTAAATCATTATCGCCATATGCAATTGATTTTTTGCCTTTTAAAAATGAAGACCATATTGCACTTTCGCTTCCACAAGACAACGAAATATCAAAATCCGTTACCTTTTTGTGTACCTCAATGTAACGATTAATTAAACCAAATGCCTTCTTAGATAAGTTTTTTCCCTGGTGTTTGCCAATTGTTGTAAATGGTAATTCTGTTTTTTGTTTTAATAAGCTTGTGGTTTCAGAAAAATCTCGTGCAGATATTTTAAAATCAGAGAATCCATTCTCTCTTAACCCTTTAAGTATAGACAATAAGAAGTGAACTTGGGGTGTGTTTGTTATATCGAACCAGATTTTCATTGTTAACGGGTTTTAAAAAAAGAAAAAAGATTAAGAAAATAAATTAAACCGGGTTTATTGTCTCCTTTATGAAACACGCTGCTTATCTTATTTCCATAGAAAAGGCTTTTAACAAAAGTAAAAACATTTAGTTTACCTTGAACTATTGCAATTATTGCAAACGAGATATCTGTAAAAGGATTAATCCAATAAAAATTGGTTTTATAAGTTGCTGGATAATTTGTTTCTATTTGATTTACAAAATTATAAATATATAACGCATAATTAATTCCGCAGGCTTTTGCTAAACCAACCCACAACCAGGTACGTGCATTTATTTCGATGAGTTTATATTTTTTATCTCTGGGATCAAATAAAAACTCTACTTCGCATACACCTGTATATTTAATCTCTTTTAGTAATCGTTGACTTGGTTCGAACAACTCCTCACACTCAATGCTACGGGCAAAAGTGGCTGTTCCAAAACGAATCGGATGTTCCCGAAGCTTTTCGCCAATCCAATGCGATTTTATCTCACCATTAACACAAAAAGCCGTAAACGAAATGGTTTTGTTTGAACCATCGAAAGGTATTACTTCCTGACTAAAAGTATTTTCAATAGCAGTTTTTTGAGAAATCAGTTTTAATTGTTGCCTAAGTTCTATTTCGCTATTTGACAAAAAGGCTTTCTTTCCTACCGTTTTATAAAATGTTAATCCATTTCGACCCTTGGTTAATATAGGAAAGGGTATGTTTTCTGATATAACACCCTTTTCTGATATAAAATATTGAGTTTTAGGGTAAGAAACATTACATTTTTCAGCAAGATCGAGAAGTTTTGCTTTATCGTATATTTTGTCAATTGTTTCTATTCCGGGAGTTATTATCTTGTAATATTTTTCAAGCTCTGCTTTATTTTTGGAGATATTATAAACTGCATGGTCGTTGGACGGAATTAAAACCCAGTCCTTCATGTTTTCTTTTTGAGCTAATTCAATTAAAAATGGAACAAACTCATCAGATATAAAATCAGGGCAACGAAAAAACTTTTTGCAGTATTTCGAATAACGTGCAATGCAATTCGTTTTATCTACCACATAAACAGGAATGCCCATTTCTCCTAAAGAACGGGTGTTTGACAAGCCCTGTACATGGCCTTCAATTATTATTGCACCAGGTTTACTTTTCATCTAATAGCTTTTTATAGATTGCTATTAATTTATTGGCAACAGTTTCAGAATCCAATCCTAGGGAGATTAATCTTTCCCGTCCGTTTGTTCTCGAATTAAAATCCATAGCCTTCGAAATGCAACCAGCTATTTCGACGGGGTCATTAGAAGCAATGTAACAGCCATTAATATCCTTAATATTTTCTTTAACATCGCCAACATCCGTGCTAACTATAGGCAAATTACAAGCCATTGCTTCTTTTACAACATTAACCGACCCTTCCCATTTCGAAGTAAGCAATAATACATCGGCAGCATTCATGTAAAAAGGAATAATTTCAGAAGGTTTACCGTATACCGGCATTAGCTCAACATGTCTATTGTCAAGCATTTTGAAAGCTTGTAGAGCCAAAGGATAATTTTTTTCGTGTCGTTTTGGGTTAGCAAGAAACAATACTAGTTTTTTATTGCTCGTATACTTAATTTTTTCTCTGGCTACTTGTTTTTCAATGGGCTTATAGTTGTTAATGTTCACCCCATTTGGTAATACAATTGCTTCATCCATTTTTAAGCGTGCTTTCATGTCGCTTGTTTTCACAATGGTTTTAATCCATTTATGTTTGTAAAACCACTTGGTTAGCCATCGCATCCAACCCTTTATATAGGCATCGCTACCTAATAAAGAAACAACCAATGGCTTTGCTCCGGCTAATCCGGCAACTATAGCCGATAACGAATAATGTGCATGAACCAGATCGAATGAGGTGTTTTGTAAAAGCCTCCGTAGTTTAAAAATATGTTTAAAATATCCTGCTATACCCGGCTGGGTTATAATAAAAAAGTCGATATGTAAACCAGCGTCGACTAAAGAATCTGCCTGCGATTGAATAAAAGGACTAATCCCATTGGTTTTATTATTTCCACTGCATATAAAAAGAACTCGCATTAACTAGCACAAGATTTATTATAAAGACCTATTCCGGTGAGAATAATCAGTTTCTTTTTCATCAACTCGTCGTTCAATCTACCATTTTCAAAATTTGTTAGAACCTGATTTATTTCCTTATTGTTGAACAAATCTGCATTACCTAACTGATTGTTTCTTAAGTTTTCAATAATAAGTTGTTTCATCCATAAAGGATAATCTAAAGGTTTTGCATACTTAACCTTAGACCTTCTCATTACATGATTTTTAAGGTGATAATATACAAGCAAGGGATAATAATAAAATTTTGTTAAGTGTTTAATTTTATAGCCCCTGTCAACTCGGGTATTTAACATTTTGGGATATGCAGACTTTATTATTTGTGCATAAACATTATAAAAATCGAAATGGTCTTTAGCTGTTGTTTTAAAAACAGGATAATTTAAAATACTTGTTTTTTGATTTAAGATTGTGGTAATAAAATCCAGATTCATATATGGATTTATTAGATTATGGGGCTTATGAAGTTTTTCTGCATTTTTAAAGAACCCCACATATTTTTCATAAAAAAGAAATTCGAGAGCTCTTTTATGAGTATTTGATTCTTGTGTGAAATAATTATTAAACTTTATTATGTACTCTGGTAAAATCTGGTTTAAATAGTCTTTATTAAAAAGGTTTAGTTCGTCCAGAAATTTGGAAACAAAATCGTGAAATTCATCGAGTGAATTACTTAAGGCCAATTTGGCGGCCACATAGGTAAGTGTGGTTTGGGATGATACAGATGGCCCGCGTATTATTTCAGAACCCATGAAACCTGTAATAATATTTGATACAGGAATACTCTCACTCATATAAAAATACTGAGGCATATCCAAAATCATTGGATTTTCTGAGTTTGATTTTATTATCTCCTGTGAATAAAAAGAAATGTTTTTTAAAAAGTCGTCTGATAAATAAATATCTTTATGTTTTATACCTAAAAAATTTGAAATTTCTTGTGAAACAATGTTTTGTAAATTGCCCACCCCACCCCAGGTTATAGTTTCAAAAGGGATTTGTGAATCTAGTAAAACACTCATTAAAGTTCTTGAATCAAAACCCCCAGTTAAAGTTAAATAAGTGGTTTTGCTTTTGTCTAATTTAGACCTAATTTCATTTTGTAGTATTTGCCTTGTGTTTTTTAATGTATGTACTTGTGGTTCATACCTTTCTTTTAAAAAATCCACAATAGGTTTAGTCGGTATTTCAACACATTCGGTTTTGTTTATGAAAAGTTTATTTCCTCCCCTTAATTTCTTAATACTATTATTTGGAGTTGTGCCTCCCACTAAATAATGAAATAAAACTAAATCTAAAATAGCATATGAGGAAATATAATTCTTCTTAACGTTTATTAAATCAAATGAATTTGAAATAAGAATTTTATTGTCGTCATTTTTATAAAAAATATGATTATATCCAAATATATCATTGTAAATAGTTATTGCATTGTTTAACTTATTAACAATAATGATAAAACCATCTTTAAATTTTTGATTATCTAAAACACCAGGTTTTCCTGATTCAATCATTTTTAAGAGTTGTTCTTCACACTTAAAATCTTTACTAACAAATACGGTATATTCTTTATTTTCAATAAACTTATTAAAGAGTTTATCAGCCCCTTTAATAATTTCAAAAAATAAATTTTTCTGATAGTCTATTTCTATTAAAAAATCATTCATCATCTAATAACATCTATTAATTTTTTAAAAAACAAACTATACTGTTTACAAATTCTTCTTCCAATATTGATTTACCATGCAATACATTCCATTCAGTATTTTCTTTAATGAAGTAAAAAGGGGATTTAACTATCGTAGTAGAGCCGAAAAATACAGCCTGAAACTCAAGTAAATAACATTGATTGTTTTTAAATGCAATATCTAATGACAAATTGGGAACTTGATAATAATTGAATAATTTTTCGGCATAATTTAAAATTTCAACTGGAATATCTTCGGTAAATTCAAATAAACCACTACCTGACGCTCTAAAATCTTTTGGACGGTTATTCCTTTTTAGCACATAATACTTTTTGCCATAAATCAGTACTTTATAATCGTATTCAAGTCCATTTACAAACTCTTGAATAACAAATTTATTTCTGTATATTGACTCTCGGGCATAACCACTGTGCTTTTTAGCTCTTAACCAATCTTTTATGTCTTCTTTCAGATTGGATGTAGTACTTATTTTTTTCACAATTTTTTTTGCTACTGTAAAATTGTGTGCCAAATAAACGCCCTTGCTTTTCGCTCCACCTGGCTCTTTTATAATAACGGGATATTCAATTGGTGGAAGGTTATTAATAAACTCTTCGTAACAGCCAAATACAAACGAGTTCAAATTACCAGATAGTTCTTTTGGAATAGTGTTTCGCAATATTTCCATAAAAACTTTATTATTGGTAGCTCTTAGGAATTTAAATGGAGGTAATAAATTTGCACCTCTTAGTTCTAAGCCCAATACAACATCTTCAATAAAAGATTTATACATATACCCAAAATCTTCAGTACAAGTATATAAAACAGGGACATTAATAAAATCAATGTTTAATGCGTTTATCTCTGCAAAAGTTAAAAATGAAGTGTCAAAATTACTTTGTTCAAATAATCTCTTTAGTAATTCTTTGTCCATCCCACTTCTGTATGGGATATCATCCCTTTTACTCCCAAAGTTATTTTTATAGTCTGTTATGATAAATAGTTTTTTCACAATAGCTTAATATTTTGATATAGCAGTTGATTGCAAAAAATCCGGGTTATTATAAATTGTCAAGTTGTTTCTTGTATGAATTAATTGACCGACTAAAGCACCCATGTAAAGAAAAGCAATCGTTCTAAAAGTTACAATAAATAAACTACCATTAAGCATAATTGCTACAGAAATTAAAATTATACTTAAAAACATCGAAGAATATAAGTGCTTAATTTGAGATTTTTTTTCAAAAACTTTCATCCTTTTGTAAAGTAGATAAAACTTTATAAAAATGAGTATATATAATAAAAAACCAAAAATACCAGTTGTATCTAATAATTGCTCCTGATCCGCATGCAACATTCTATGTGCTTCGCCTCCTTTCCAACCCCCTGCCAAAACATTAGTGCCAAACAATATCTTCGTTGGGTTATTAAAAGAAGCAATATCCTGAAGTATTTTAACTGTAGACACATACCTGGCTTCTGTTTCATAAAAATTTTCTTCAAAACGCCCCATTTCCTTTCTTCTTTCAAAACGAACAGTTAGCATATTTATATACAAGGGAGAAGTAATGCTAAACAAAACAACCATTATAATAACAATTTTTAGATTTTTGCTGAAAAGTTGCCTGTTTTGAAACATTAAAGTTAGAATACCTATAATGGGTAGAGCAATTGCAGTTCTACGCATAGAAAGCAATATAAAAACATATGATCCAAAAGTTGTTGTGAGAAAAATTGTTTTCTCTAAAAAATTAAATTTTATCTCTTTAAAAGCGATAAATGCGAAAAGAATAGTTACTGAGATAGCAACTGGGTAAAATTTACCACCGCTCAATAATCCAGCACTTCCTAAATCATCTACTCCATAAGCAAAGCTCCCACCAATACCCCACATATAACCTACAATGGAACCAATGAAAGAAATAACAATAAGAAATATCATAGCAAGACTTAATGCATCAAATTCTTTTTTAGACCGAAAAAAATGTATGCCAACAAAAAAATAAAAAAACTGAGGAATTGCTTTAATGGTATTTCTTAAACTAGTCTCAAATTCATTCGAAAATGGAAGGAGTATTAAAACATATAATGAAAATATAATAATATACTTATTAAAAAGAAAGTATTTTGTTAGCTCTTTAAAATTTAATACCAAAAATACAATAACTATAATCGCTTTAAAATAGGTAATAATTGAACCAGATTCATAAAAAACAAATCCTACATCAAACAACATTAAAATAATTGGCAAAAAGACAAGAAATCGCACCTTTTTATTAAACATAAGAACAAGGCTAATCAGAAAAAGTACAATAAAAAATATTGCCATTACAATTTGTTCAATTCATTAATGATTGTTTTTACTCGCATATCTGTGGTGTGCTCATTAATTACTCTATTGTAAGCCGCTTCTCTATATGTTTCATACTTGGAGTAGTTGTTGTTTACAACAACAATTTTACTTGCTAGGTCACTAATATCGTTGAAGTATAGAATTTCGTTTTCTGTTGAAAACAATTCATTAATAATTTGTTTGTTGCCGTTTGTTATTTGTAAAGCTCCACTACCCGCAATTTCAAATGTTCTTATGTTTAATGCCGATTTAGCTTGAGAAGGTTGTAGGTTTATACATAATTTTGTTTTATTGTACATTTCATTAATTTCTGATGCCGACAACTTTTCTCCCCGATAATACTTATAAAAATAGGGGTGTTTTTTCTTGCGTAATTTTAATTTGTGTTTTGAGTAGGTGCCGTCTATTATAATATTTAGTTGATACTTATCAATTTCAGATAGTAATTTCTCAAAAAATTCGATTCTTTTAGAAAGACTTCCAATAAAATATAAATCAACTGTTTTTGGTAAACTTTTAGGATAATAAAATTGACTGTCGCACATTAAAGGCATGAATAGAACTTTTGCGTTACCTCCTTTAACATCATCAACTTCATGCTTGTTATAGGTAAAAACAATATCTGCAATATCAAGAATATCGTAAAATGGTTGGAACGAATAAATTGAATCAATGAACCATAATATATATTTTAGGTTATACCTTTTCTTTAATGCATTCAATTTGTTCTTGCTGAAATAATTAATGCCAAAAAACAGAACAGTATCACCTCTCTCTACGGCGTTAACTAACTTTAAAAATAACCCTTGATTTTTAATATGAAACCACATATTAAAAAAATATTTTAGAATAGGAATCTTACCAATTACAGCCTTTTGCTTGGGAAATGTGAAGCAGATTGATTTGTAACCAGCCTTTACAAACGCAGAATGAACACTCTGTGTGTAACTAAAAAAAGGTGTGCCAACAATTACAATTTTATCCATTACTTAAAAAGACCTTTATCTTTTAACTCCTTTATTGATTTTTCGTAATTGCTTTTTTGAATTTGTTGTTTATTAACCCAGTCATTAAAAAGTTCAATTCCCTGTTCAAATGAAAAACTTGGTGAATAATTCAATGTTTTATTGGCTCTTGTCAAATCAGCAATATTGTGCCGAATATCTCCTAAACGATAATTTCCTGATATATTAATATCAATTGTTGAGTTATTCAACTCCTCTAACTTTTTAGCAATAAACTCAACGGTAGTTGCTTGACCTGAACCTATGTTTAATGCTTCATTATTAATGGTTTTTGATTCTATAGCCAGTATTGTTGCATTAACTACATCGTCAATATAAACAAAATCGCGACTTTCCTTTCCATCTTCAAAAACATTGATATTCTGCTTATTTCTTATTAATGTTGAAAAAATAGCGAGTATTCCGGTGTAAGGGTTTGAAAGGGATTGTCCAGGGCCGTAAACATTTTGATAACGTAATGCAATGGCTGGTATCGCTAGCGTTTTACCTGCAAGCAAAACCATTTGCTCCTGCATTTGTTTGGTTAAACCATAATAAGAATTCGGATGTATTGCAGAAGTCTCGTCGGTTGGCAAAAGTTTAACATTTGCATTACATATTGGGCATTTACATTCAAAATCCACTTTCTGCATGTTTTCATCCTTTCGAATTTCTGGGTAAACATTTCCATGTTCCTGACAATAATATTTCCCTTCGCCATATATTGCCCGCGACGATGCAACAATTAACTTTTGTACAGAGTGCTTTGAGTTGGTTAGTAAATCAATCAGATGGGCTGTACCATTTATGTTTACATTAAAATATTTTGATACTTCATACATTGATTGTCCTGTTCCTGTTTCTGCAGCAAGATGAACCACAATTTCCTGTTCTTTAAGTGCCGTTTCCCAATCTTTTGGATTGGTAACGTCTCCAAGAATAAAATCAACCTTGTTCTTTATTGAATTATAAAGAAACGATTCCTCGGGTTTCTCATGTATTTGCTCTGATAGATTATCCAACACTCTTACATGATAACCTTGCGCAATAAGTTTTAGGGCTAAATTCGACCCAATAAAACCGGCACCTCCGGTTATTAAAATTTTTTTACTCATTTAAAAACTCTCCGTTTGGTTTTGTTTTTACCCATTGTTTGGTTTCAAAATTATACCGTTTAATAATTTTTGCAGGGTTCCCTGCTGCAATGGAATAGTCTGGCACATCCTTAAGTACTACAGAATTTGCACCTACAATTGAATTTTTCCCGATACAGCAACCAATTATACAAGCATTTTCACCAATCCAAGCCCCTGCTGAAATTACTACCTTCCCCTTGTAAGTAATTGGTTGACTTTTAATAGGAATAAAAATCTCTTGGAACCCATGATTATTATCAGAAATATAAACCTTATCAGCAATAAGCACATTATCTTCGATTATCACATTCTTTAAAGCTGTTAAATGTAAATTGCGTCCAAAATACACATTGCTTCCAATTTCAATAACTGGGAATTCCGACTTTTCGTTACTTATTGCTAATAACCACGCACCCCCTCTAATAACAGTATTATCCTTAATACTAATTGCTTTAGGGTTTGTTATTTGGGTATTTAAATACACTTTTGATTTTCCAAAAGAATAGAAATTTTTTTTTATAAAAAACGTGTAACCAATTGATAAAACAGAATTAATTCTTATGATGATGTTATTAAGCATGTGTTAACTAATTTTAATTATTCGTTGTACTTTTCTAATAAGATAAATAAGTCTAACCTTAATTAAGTTTACTTTTAACTTTCGTATTTTTCTCCTAAATAATTCATTATATTCTAAATTGAAATGACTATTTATTGTAACTAATAATTCGATTAAAAGAATTAATCTTTTCTTTTGGTCTAAGGAAGAAATCCCCTTATGAGTAATTCTATATACACTCATAATATCATAAATATATCCAATTGGGCCTTTTTCTGCTAAAAGGAACTCCAATGCATAATCACCATTAATTATGTTTTTATACCAATCAGGGATACTTAAAAAGGATTTACGAAATACGATGCTTGCTGTAGGAATATACCATTTCTGAATTAAATCAGAAATGGAGGTGATTTTTTTTTGGTCTAAATGGCAAAATAACTTCTCTGATTTTGTAATTTCATCCAAAATAATAGCATTGTGAAAAGACATAGAAAATTTTGGATTCCCCTCTAAAAAATCCACCTGCTTTTGCAATTTCAAGGGGTCTGTCCAATAATCGTCACCCTCACAAAGGGCAATGTATTTACCAAGTGCCCGTGGAAATTGATAAACTCTTGTTACACCGACTCCCTTTGAATATTGATTTTCGGTTTGATATATTGGTTTTATTATATCAGGATATTTCGCTTCATATTCACGAATAATGTTTGCTGTATTATCAGTTGATGCATCGTCGTGTATTAAAACTTCATAATTGAAGTTTGTTTTTTGCATTATAAACCCTTCTAAACATTCGCGTATATAGGATTCATGATTGAATGTTAGACAACAGATACTAACGATAGGTTCTGACATAAAAATTATTTATTCTGTTCAATTAACTCTTGTAGTTTTAATATTTCATTTGCCATTTTTACCATAGGTGGTCCAATAAATTTGTTATCCTTTACCGCAACACCTTTGCCTAGGGCTTCTGCTTCTTTTGAAAGTAGCAGCATTTCATTGGCCCAATCTATTTCCTCTTTGGAGGGCGAAAAATATTGATGGGCAAGAGGCAATTCCTTGGGATTAAGTATCAACATTCCTTCAAATCCAAGATTTTTAGCAATTACAAGATTTTTTTCCAAATCATCCAAATCATATACTTTAATGTGGACGGTATCAATTGGTATTACTTTGTTTGCTTTTGCACCCATAGCAATCATCGAACGAGCCGTAAAAATGCTTTGACCCATCCCATCGTGTTTCCCTCCTAAATCAGTTATAAAATCTTCGCATCCAAAAGCTACAGCTACTAAACGGGATGGATAGGCAGTACAAATTTCCTGTATGTTCATTACAGCGCCAGTTGTTTCAATTAGAGCAATAATTTTAAAAGTGCCAATGGGAAATCCTTTTTCAAATTCAATTGTTTCCAGAAGTTTTCCAAAAAAATAAATATCTTCTCCTTTTTTCGCCTTTGGATACATAAATCCTGTCACTCCTTCAATAGTTAGTTGATATACATCTTTCAGAAGCTGACCACTTGCCCTATCATTAACACGAGGAAAAACAGGACGACCCTTAAAACGACCTTCTGAAACATACTTTGTAATATTGTCTCTTGCTATTTGTTTATTTTCGATGGGTTGCACCGAATCTTCAAGATCTAACAATAAAACATCGGCATTTACTCTTGTTGCGCTGTCCATCAATCGTTCGTTGTGTGCAGGCACAAACATAAGGCTTCGCATTAAATAGTCTTTATTCATAGAGCAGATTGTTTTTTAATTAATACTTTTCTCCGGAACGAAAGCACATTTTCCCCATGTTGATTATAAGCCATCGTTTCAACATAAACGATGCCTCTGTCTGGTTTTGTTTTTGATTCTACTTTGTTCAGGACTTTCGTTTTTACATAAATTGTATCGCCAATGAAAACGGGGTTTATGTGTTTTATATCCTCATAACCCAAATTGGCAATGGCTTTTCCGCTAATGTCGGGAACAGTCAATCCGACCGCTAAACTAAAAACTAAAGTACCTACAACAAGTATTTGTCCTTGTTGGCTTTTTAGTGCATAGTCCAAATTGGTATGCAGCGGATGGTGGTTCATGGTCATAAGACTAAAAAAATTATTATCACTCTCAAAAATTGTTTTTGACAGTGAATGTGTTATTTCTGTTCCCACTTCAAATTCTTCAAAGTATAAACCTAAGATGGATTGATTCATATGTTAATATTATCTAATGATGTGATTCAGTTTGTCTTGTGTTTTTGCTGGGTTTCCGTATACAATAGAACTATCGGACAATGCTTTAACAACATTTGATGCCATTCCAACAATATTTGTATTCCCAATATTTACTCCGTTTCTTATTGTGCTATTTAGCCCAATAAAGTTTTTATTACCTATAACTAATCCACTACCAACACTGACATGTCCAGCAAAATAGTTATTGTCGCCAACTATAATATCGTGGCCCAACAGAGTCATTGAATTTACCGTATTAAAATTTCCAATAACTGCGTTACAATTTACGACAACATTTGCTAAAAGCACATTCCCATATCCCAGTTTAACTGATCTGGCAAGCATTACTGAAGGATGAATGAAATTAGCAAATTTCTCTAAAGGAATGTTTAAATTGTAGAGAAGACTGCTACGTTCTTCCATAACATCTGGACGGTATAATGAATAAATAATCTTAATCTCATCATAATCACAAAATTTAGATTTTACATCTTTTATATCGCAGAGAATAGGGTACCCACTTATTTCATCACCATTTGTGTGATCATCTAAAGCTAATCCCAGAACTTCAATATTCATTCCAAAACGTCGGTTCGCATCACAAATTTGATCTGCAATTACAATTGCAGTTCCTCTACCACCAATAATTACTATTTTTTCCATTTTGTTATAATTTCATGTAACTAACGATTTTCATCATATCACTTTCATTGTATCTCTGATCTAATGGTAGGTTTAGAATCCCCTTTGTTATATTATATTCCAATTGATTTTCAGTGCACCATTCTAAAACATTTGGCCAATAAGTAGCTAAATAAATTTTATTGTCTATAAGTTGTTGTTTCAAATTTGTTTGATATGATAAGAATGGATAGACCATTGGAACGAAATCAAAAATTTCTGGTAGCTTAAGTTTATTAACACTCTCAAGATTCTTATTCAAGAATATAAAATTCTGTTTTCTTGCTTTAATCGCTTTGTCATAGTCTATATTGCAGAGCAATGCTTTGGTAAGAGTTGACATCAATTTAATTTTTTGACCTTTTATCGAATCTTCATTCTCCTTAAACGTTGCATACCCTATTTCTGCTCCTTCATCAATTCGTTTAATCAGGTGCAAGAATCTAGTAGTTGAGTTATCATGTTCCAATTCAATTTGTAAAAGTTTATCAGTGTATAAATAAGCACCATCAGGTACACCGAAAAATTTTCTTGGAGAATAAAAAGTGTCTATTCCTTGAATAGGGTCTTCAAAAAATGCTTGAGAATTGTCAATAATCAGATTAGGGCAAATGTTTGAAAGTCTCTTTGCTGCCTGTCCTTTTATTCCAAAGTAGTTTGTATAAACAAATGTTTCATCTTTACCGATTTCATTAAAATCAAAAATGGGTTCCAATTGCTCATTTATATGATAGAATTCAAACTCAAGTTCTAATTTATTAATGGGCTCCAGTATTACATCACATGTGTAATAAGGCAGATATACTTTTCTATATCCTCTTGCACGCAGAATATATTCAAATGCATTTCGGCCAGAATTTAATTTGATTGCTTTTTTATGGTATTCCTCACCTTTACTCAATTCCAATTCAAAATAGCCTCCAATTGGATTCATAAACATTCATATTTATTTAGCATATCTCTTACTTCTTCTTGCGAATTAAACATCATGACATCCAAAATTGAAAGCCAAGGTATAAATTTGTTTTTAAATTGAATATATTCTATTTGTTTTGGCTTCAGAAACATCAGTTCAATATTATTATTTGCAAATACTACTCTATCATATAGCTCTTTACCTCCAATTGTATTGTAATATTCTGATGCACCTATTGCCTTGCAAATTGATATCACCTTTTCTTGTGCTTTTAAATCATTGTTTTTCACAATTTCAGAGGATAAAATAATTTCCGTATTGATATTGAGATATTCAGTTATTCTAATAATACTGTTTGAAATAAATAAGGCTAGATTTTCATTATTATACTGTATAATCTCATCAATCAAAGGAATTACTTTATTATAAAATGGAGCTTTTTTATATGCTTGCTGGATAGTAATTAGTAGTTTGTCTTTATTCTTTCCGATATTAATTTCATTAATTTTTTTAAAAGAACTAGCACCTGCCATTGGTATATTAAACATAAATGCTTCGTTATTTAATAAAATTCGATTTCGATTGATCCAACCCCCTTTAATAAAGTTCACATCATCGTAGATAACATATTTATCAACCGCATTTATTAATTGAAAATAGCCAATATATGGCAAAAAATAGGGCTGCATTATTCCAACCTTCATAGTTAAAGACTTTTAATAATTTGTGTTATGCTTGAAATATTTTCTTTTTTTAAATCTGGATAAATAGGCAAACAAATTACCTGTTTCGCTATGCTCTCTGCCACGGGCAAATTTTCAGGTTTTGCAGAGTTTAGTCCGCGGTATGAAGGAAATTGACTGATTAATGGATAAAAATAGCGGCGTCCGAAAATATTGTTTTTTTTCAGCTCTTCATAAAGTTCATCCCTTGTTTTTCCATATATTTTTGCATCTACAAAAATAGGAAAATAGGAGTAGGTGTGTTCTACATTTAGCATATCGTTTATAAAACGAATTCCCGGAATATTTGCCAATTTTTCACGGTATAATTCTGTCAGGGCTTTGCGTTTTGCAATATTGGCATCCACCTGTTTTAATTGCAGCACGCCATAAGCCGCCTGTAATTCATTCATTTTTGCATTGATACCTGGAGCAATAACGGTAGTTTCGCCCGCAAACCCAAAATTTTTCAGGTAATCGATACGTTGCTTGGTTTTGGCATCGTGGCAAATAATGGCGCCACCTTCGATGGTATTAAACACTTTGGTCGCATGAAAACTCAGAATAGAAAGGTCACCAAAATTCAAGACAGATTCGCCATTCACTTTAACGCCAAAAGCATGTGCCGCGTCATAAATTAGTTTTAATCCATAGGTATCGGCAATTTTTTGGAAGGCCTCCAGATTACAAGGATTTCCATATACATGTACCGGCATAATGGCGGTAGTTTGCGGCGTAATAGCCGCCTCCACTTTTGCAGGGTCGAGATTAAACGTATTGGGCTCGATATCTGCAAAAACCGGCTTGATATTGTTCCACCAAAGAGAATGCGTAGTTGCAACAAAACTAAAAGGCGTTGTAATGACCTCGCCGGTAATACAGAGCGCCTGTAGAGCAGTCATAAGCGCCAGTGTACCATTGGTAAATAGCGAAATGTATTTTACCCCCAAATACTCGGCCAATTCTTTTTCGAATTGCTTATGAAAAGGGCCGTTGTTGGTCAATATTTTATTGTCCCAGATTTGCTTAAGCAATTCCGTAAACTCTTCCAAAGGAGGTAGGGCCGGCTGGGTAACATAGATGGGTTTGTTATTTTCAGTCATTTTTCCGTTTCATCAGTTTCTCTAAAAATATTTCTTTTACAAAGATATAGTCTTTCATTTTAAACAATTCAGCCAATACAAAGAAGATTCCTCCACCTGCTATCAATTGAATGATTAAAATTAAATAATTGGGCAAATCTAAAAACATTCCTATTAGATAAACAAGTGCTCCTATAAACAAGGCTAAAACAAAGGAAGGCAAAATATCTTTCAATTGCTGCATACTGGAATAACCAATGTGTTGCCCTGAATAATAGCTGTTCAGGAAATAGGAAATCACAGAAATAAGAATCATTCCAACAATCATCATTTCAATACCCAGTAGAACACCAATCACGATAACCGGAATGGCCAGTATTTTCTTAATAATCTCAAGCCTTAAGAAAAGGTCGGATCGGCCTTGTACATTCAGCATATTCAAATTGATGGCATGCAAGGGATAAAGCATTCCTACAAAACTCAATAATTGCAAATAAACCACCGAAGGCAACCATTTTTCTCCAATCAAAACCAATACCAGAGGTTTGGCAATGGCTACCATGATCATCATCGATACAAAGGTAATCAACATGGTACTTTTAATAATTTTCTGGTAGGCCGTTTTTAATCTGGGTATATCACCCTGCATTTCAGCGAGTACAGGATAACTTACTCGCTGGATTACCCCGGTAATATTTTGAGATGGTAAATTTTTAAACTGGTCGGCACGAGTATAAAAACCCAATTCGGTCGCTGAAAAATACTTGCCAATAATAAGCAAATAGATATTCCGGTAAGCTGTGTCAATTAAACCGCTAATCATTAATTTATAGCCAAAGGAAAACATTTCTTTAAAAGAATTCCGGCTGAAAACCAGAGTCGGTTTCCATTTATTCCAAAGCCATAAAAACAAGGAGGTAATAGCAAAACCTAACAAGGTTTTATATACCAAACTCCAAACGCCATATCCGGTATAGGCCATTACTATTCCAAAAACACCCGAGCAAATGGAAGCTATAATTGAAATTTTTGTTTGTAGTTTAAAATTAATTTCTTTGGTTAATCTTGCTCTTTGAACGATGGTAAAAGCATTTACAATTATACTTAACCCAACAACTTGAACGATTAAACGCAATTGGGGTTCATCAAAAAAGCGGCTTATTGCTCCTGCAGAGAAAAACAGAACTGCATATAAAACAATGCCAACAAAGAGATTAAAATAAAAAACCGTTGAAAAGTCGGCTTGCGTGCAATCTTTCTTGCGTATCAATGCCTGAGTAAAACCACTATCTACCAGAGATTGCGAAAGAGCAATAAAAATGGTAATCATCCCAATTAAACCAAACTCCCGTGGAGTTAGCAAACGAGCAAGGATAATTCCAATAAAAAAAGTTAGCCCAAGCTTAGCGAAATTATCAATGAAACTCCAAAGTAATCCAGATACTGTTTTTTGTTTGAGCGACATTTAGTATAGGTTCGTGGTTGTCTTCCTCAATAAATGTGAGATTTCCGCGGGGATCTTCTATTTTGGGTAAATTTATAATTTTCGGGGTTTCCGTTTTATAAAAGAGATAAATACATTCTTACCGTTTGCCCTTACCATAAGTGTAGCCATAGCCATAACCGTATCCATACCCATAGCCATAATTGTATCCGTACCCATAATATTTAGGTATTTTAATATCATTTACTAAAATATTCATATTGGCCATTTTTTGGGTTTCGTATATTTTGTTAATCAACTCGAGCACATGTTTGCTCGAATATTTTTGCCGAACCATAAAAATATTAGCGTCGGCAAACCGACTTACTAATAAAGCATCGGTAACAATGGCTATCGGAGGAGTATCAACAATTATAAAATCAAAATCCTTTTTTACCTGGTCAAAAAAAGCACCCATCTTATCTGTTTCTATCAATTCTGCAGGGTTTGGTGGTACCGGTCCCGAAGGAGCTATCCATAAATTTTCAATTAACGTAGGTTTAATTATTTCTTTATACTGCGATTGTCCTATTAAAAAGGTACTTAGTCCTGTTTCGTTAGGTACGTCAAAAATACGGTGCAAACCCGGTTTACGTAAATCCAAACCAACCAGCAATACTTTTTTCCCGGTCATGCAAATTATTGAAGCCAGGTTCACCGCCGCAAAAGTTTTCCCCTCCCCACTAATGGTAGAGGTAATCATAATTACTTTTTGGTTTTTTTCGCGCAAAATATATTGCAAATTGGTACGCAAACTTCGGAACGATTCGGCCAAGCTCGATTTTGGGTCGGTATAAACGGCAATATCGCTTTGTGTTTCGTTATGCCCTATGGTACCAATAATGGGTATGCGGGTATTGTTTTCAATGTCTTTCTTTTCCTCTATCCGGGTATTAAAAAATTCTAAAAGCACCAAGATCATTCCGGGTAAACCAAGGCCAAACAATAATGCCAACATATAATTCCTAGTTCGCTTGGGTGTAATTTGAAGGGCGTTTTCAGGTCGTGCAATATCCAGAATTTTATTGTCTGCCACATTTGAAGCCCTTGTAATGCCAGCTTCGGCTCTTTTCTGCAGTAAAAAAGTATATAAATCATTGTTCAGTTTAAATATCCGTTCTATATTTACTAATTGTCGCTCATTAATTGGTAAGGATTGTATTTCTGCTTCTACTTGCTTGATTTGTTCATTTAGTTTAGTTAATGCCAATTTATTCGTTTTAATGTCGCTTTGAGTATACTCCTTTATTACTCTTTTTAAATCATTTATTTGATCATTAATAAACAAAATACTTGGGGTATTTTCAAGGGCAGCAAACAATAGTTTTTTTCGTTCAAACACCAGGTCATTAAATTGGTTTACAACACCCTGTAACAAAACGTTTTCAACACCCATTACCGAAGGCGAAATAATAGCTTCATAATACTCTTTGTTACCTAAATACTCTTCGATATATTTAAAATAACTTAACTGTAACTCTAGTCGGTTTTTGTCGATCTGCAAATTATTTAATTTTTCTACCACCAGGGTTCCTTTTTGCGATAAATCGAACAATTGATTGCTAACCCTAAAGTTTTGCAAACTTAATTCAGCTTTTTTTAACGAATCTTCAATTCCCCTTAATTGCTCATCGATAAACTTGAGGGTATTGGTGGTTCGGTCATTTTTTTCATCCAGATCAGATTGTATATATACCTCGGAGAGCTTATTCAAATAATCAGCCATTTGCTGAGGAACAAAGCCTGTTATACTTAAATTCAGAATAGACCCTTTTTCATCGTTTACGTCAATCTGTAATCTGCCCCGATATGAGTTTACTAAGGAGTTGTGGTTGTTAATATAAAAATAGTATTTGTTCGAAAGGTTTTTATCAAAAACATATGACTCATAATTACGCAGATCAACTTTAAACTTAAAAAAATCGGTTTCAAAAGTCTCGTCAAACCTCATGATCTTCTTTATATCATATTTATCGTTAATTTCGAGTACATATTTTTCTTTCGAAATAAGTTTAATGTTTACTGGATAGTTATAAAGCTGTTGGTGTGCTGTATCAAGTGTTACTACAAAAGGGCTTCGGGTATAGGTTTTTGTTTCTGCAATTTCCCTTCTCCCCACAGAGACATACGTAATTTCAAAATCAAGCTGATCAATCGCTTTTTGTGCTAAGCCATATGATTTTAAAATGGTAATTTCATTTTCAACAACCGCTTTTCTTTTTCTGCGGTTAATTCCCAACTCATCAATAATAGATTGTACACTCGCCTGGGCGCTTTCTTTATCAGAAATTATTATGGAGGAAGAAATGCTATAGGTTGGTTCGGAATACCGGTTAATCATATAGGCCACCGTTAAAGCTATAGCCAGCGCACCGGCAAACCAGTACCAGTTAAATAAAAACTTAAAAAGGTATTTTTTTATGTCTATACTTTCCTCCTGGAAGTTGTAGGGGTAAGGGGGTTGTTGGGTATTTTGGTCCATAATAGCAGAATTTTATATGTAAAATTACTTTTTTGTTAGTGTTTTTCAACCCCCTTGCCCCCTTAACAAGGGGGATTAACAGAGGGTGTTATTACCTCTTGGTTAAAGCCCCTTCTCAAGGGGTTTGGGGTTGGAGTTAAACTCCTTCTTAATTTTTTTTAATACTTCCGTCAAATTATTCAGCACTTCTTTATTTTCAAATCTCAGTACTTTTTTTCCCAACAAGGCAAGATGTTCATCTCTTTCCTTGTCTTTTTCTATTCCTTCATTTGTAAAGTGTTGTTGCCCGTCGAGTTCAATAATAAGTTTTTCAGAAGAGCAATAAAAATCAGCTATGTAATGTCCAATGCTGTGTTGTCTTCTGAATTTTCGTCCACCCAACTTTTTTTCTTTTAAAACAGACCAAAGCACGAGCTCTGCTTCGGTCATGTTTTTACGTAAATATTGCCTGGTTTCTTTTAAATATGGTAAATTATAGAGTTGGTTTGGCATGTAAAAAATTGGTGTCTTCGTGGTAAAAGTTTTTGTTGTTGCAGGCCTGCCCGCTGAGGCGGGTTACTTGCTTGCCTGCCGAAGGCATGGTTGCTGGTTGTTTTCTATTTCCCTGTACCTTATACCTTTTCGGGTAGCACCCCTTTAGGGGTCAGGGGCAGCGGAGGCCATTTTAAAGATAAAAGATAAAAGTAAAAAGATAAAAGTGAATTAAAGTGACTAAAGTAAATTAAAGAGCCTAAAGTGAGCTAAAGTTATAAATTAAAAGTTTAATTAGTTGCTGGTTGCTGGTTGCTGGTTACTGGTGGTTTTCCATATACCATATACCCATATACCCTATATCTTTCTACCTTTTTTCCTCCCCGCGCCCTCCCGACAACTGTCGGGATCCCTAAAGGGAGGCCCCCTTCAGGGGATTAAGGGGCAGCGGAGGCCATTTTAAAGATAAAAGATAAAAGTAAAAAGATAAAAGTGAATTAAAGTGACTAAAGTAAATTAAAGAGCCTAAAGTGAGCTAAAGTTATAAATTAAAAGTTTAATTAGTTGCTGGTTGCTGGTT
>JAVEZW010000002.1:38272-47025 GCA_034002805.1 Bacteroidales bacterium
GCCATTTTAAAGATAAAAGATAAAAGTAAAAAGATAAAAGTGAATTAAAGTGACTAAAGTAAATTAAAGAGCCTAAAGTGAGCTAAAGTTATAAATTAAAAGTTTAATTAGTTGCTGGTTGCTGGTTATTTTTCATTTCCCTATACCTTATACCCTTATACCTTTTCGGGTAGCACCCCTTTAGGGGTCAGGGGCAGCGGAGGCCTGGTTAATAAGTTTCGCGTTGCGAGCTTGCCTTTCCTGGCAGGTTTAGGGTTTCAGTGTTTTAGGGATTGTTTTTAGATTCCTTATTAATTCACTAATATCAATATTCATTTTTGAAAAAGCAAACCACTTTTTACCTAAGTCTTTTAAAGAAGCTCCGATATGAAAAACCGTTTGGTTATCAATAATTAAAAATCGGTCGTGTGATCGGTTAAATGTTTTTACTTCGATGTGGTCGTATTGTTTATTGTGAACACTAATGTCGTGCTGTAATTGCTTTGAAATAGTATTGGTATATATTGTTGCCGAAACACCTTTTTTACGCTTGGAAAGTAAAAGTAAGGCCGACTCATCGATGTAGTTGTCGATAAGAATAATCGTTTTCTTTGCTGACTTAACAATGCCTGATGCGAATGCAAGAGCATCGAAAATTTGTCCATCGTAAAAAATGCCTTCGTGGGGAGGGAGGCTTGATTTTATGTGTAAGTCAAACTCTTCACTTTTCTTCTTTAATGAGTAAATATCATTTTCAATTCGTTCCATTCGCTGATGCACGGCATATCCTTTTAAAAGATAGTTTTTTAAAATCTGATTAGCCCAAATCCTAAACTGTGTCCCTCTTTTTGATTTTACCCTGTATCCAACAGAAATAATAACATCCAAATTATAATAACTTGTTTTGTATTTTTTACCATCTTTGGCAGTTGTCAAGGAATACTTGACTGCTGAATTTCGGTTTAATTCACCTTCTTTAAAAATATTGTTTATATGCAGGCTTATGTTTTGTTTTGACGAAGCAAACAATTCAATCATTTGAGCCTGGGTAAGCCAAACGGTTTCTTCATCTAATAAAACTTCGAGCTGAAAGTTGCTATCTTCAAGGGAGTGATAAATTATTATTTCGCCTTTATTCATACATTACAAGGATTGTTTATAAGGGTTTAGCGTTTGCGCGTTTCGCGTTTTGTATTTATATTTTTTTTTGTGCTAGGCTGTCAACCTTTTTCCTTGCGGGAAGGTTTCCCCTCTGGGGATAAAAGGGGTCGCGTTGGCCAATGGTTAAAAGTTTTGCGTTAACGGGTTTTGGGTTTCGAGTTTCGTGTTTATTTAGTTTTATGGTTTTGTGTAATTGTATTTTGGTCCGTTGTGCGATGTGCTTCGGAGATGCTTCATCAGATTTGCAATTTTTCTTGAGATTTCATCTGTTCTTTCAAGTAAATCATCTAATTCAGTTTTACTTATATAACTGCTGTCAAATGCTCTGTAAGATTGGTTTCGGGTTTCGCCGCAAGATCCTTTAGCAATAGAAAGAAATTGTATAAACTCCTTGTTTCCTCCCCGGTCAAATCCCTCAGCAATATTATCTGAAATTGAACCCGAAGAAGCTCTTATCTGATCTCTAAATTTAAAGTCGTTACAAAATGGTTCTCTGGATGTTATCTGAAAAACAATCTTATAAAGTTCCCTCGCAAGTATCCAAACTTCTAAATCTTCGAATTTGTTAACCTTCATTTTTTTTGTTTTGCGTTACGCGTTTCGGGTTTTGTGTTGAGCGTTTTGCGTTTGCGCGTTACGTGTTTCTTTTGTTTCGGGTTTCGCCTGCCGAGCTTGCCTGCCGGCTTTACCGCCTGTGGCGAGTTTTGCGTTTCGGGTTACGTGTTTTAATTTTCCAGTATCCTCTTTTAGTAGAGCCGACTCTTTCAATAATACCTTCCTTTTTCAATTTAGCAATGTTTTTCTCAATAGTACTTATGGATACATTCATTTGTTCAGCCATAATTTGTGTTGTGCATTCAGGGTTTTTAACTATAATTTTTAGGATTTCTTCCGTATTTCTTCCATACTTCTTCCGTATTTCTTCCGTATTTCTTCCGTTATTTAATTCCTCACTTAATACGTTATCTTTTCTAATAATAGTTACCAATATACCTCCCATTGTTGATGCAAAATCTGGTAATGGCAATCCGGCTTCTTTAAAACCATTCAGAATTTTGGAAATTCCTCTGCCCCAGGCCTCAATAAATCCGGATTTAAAAAATATGTCTGCTATTGTTTTATTATATGGTCTGGATGGATGTTTTTCTAAAAGAGTCTTAACAGTAAACCCATCAGGCAGCCTTCCTTCATTCCATAGTAATAATCTGTTTTGATAAACACTTAATTGTATAGGTGCTCCGGTATAATCCTTATGAACAATCGCATTAAAAATAGCTTCGCGAAGTGCTTCTACAGGGAGTTCAAACTTCTCTATTCTTTGTAATCCTTCATAGTGTATGAATGAAACAAGATATTTATTTTTAAGAATCTCCAGCACTTTATCGGCCATTTCAATAATATTTCCTTCTATAATATCCTGAAATCTTAAATCGTCATCTCCAGACACAAAACGTCCAATTTTAAAAATTGCACCCGGAAAAAATCTGGTTGGTTGTTTCCCAAACAAAAGGACTGCCGCATTTTTAAGTTTTCCTTCAGTAAGTAGGTTTAAATTTATAAGAATTGTTGTCAATTCTTTTGCATTTGCATCTTTTGAAACTCGATTACTTTTAATCGCTTTTTTAAAGAAATATTCTACTGCTGATATATCAATATCTTCAAGAGTGGCAGCGTCGCAAGGCAAATCATCCCATGTTTTGCCCAAACGTTTTAGCAGGAAACTATGTAAAGCCGTTGCTTTTAATTCCTGTATTGTACTTCCTGACCTTAAATAGTAAGCTCCTTTGTAAGAAATAGGAACACTTGATGGGCTAATAGCAATCTCAAGATAATTCAGGTTATCCTTTTTCTGAATCTTAATTTCGGTAATAATGCCTAATGCACTGACAATTTTATTTGGAATGTCTTCTAATAATTTTTTGATATTTTTAATACCAACAATTATCCCTGAATCATTAATTCCAAGATATAATTTTCCCCCCGAAGCGTTGGCAAAGCCGGCTATCCATTTTAAATATTCATCTTTCCAGATTTCTTTGTATTCTATGTTTTGAGATTCCTGCACGAAAGTAAGTTAAAGTGACTAAAGTAAATTAAAGTGAACTAAAGTTATAATAATTTGCTGGTTCCTTGTTGCTGGTTATTTTCCATTTCCTTATACCTTATACCCTATACCCTTTTACCCTTGTTTCCCCTTGCGGGCAGATTCCCCCTTTAGGGGCTAGGGGCAGCGGAGGCCAATTGATACGAGTTTCGCACCAGCCAGCAGCAATTTATTCTTTTAGTTTAGAAGAGATTTCTTCTTCCAATTTAGGAAGGTGATTAATAAGAATACTCCAAATCAAATCATCGGATATTTTATCATAACCATGGGCTATTCTATTTCTTGTACCAATAATTTTTTGAACATTATCTAATTGAAATTTTTTATCCTTTTTCATAATTCGATTAAGGGCCTCTCCAATTATTTCTATATTCCTTTCAACAGCTCTTTTTGTTCTTATATCGTTTATATATTCTTCGAATTTCTTTGGTTTATCTTCAAAGTAACTCTCAATTTCTTTAATTGATTGTAAAATATCAAACAACCATGTTTTAATTTCGCTATCCATATATAAGCTGCTTTGATGAATCGATTGATTTTCGTAAATATGGATTTTTAATTGCTTTGTCCTCCAGTAAATCTACATCTCGCTTAAAGAGATTCTCTAAAGATTCTTTTAGGTCGAAATAATTATCAGCATATTCATACAGGTCAACACCCTGAAAATCCACAATTAAATCAATGTCACTATCCTTCTTGAATTTATCTGTCACAACAGAACCAAATACAAATAATTTTCTCACTTTGTGTTTTGAACAAAGTTCTCGAATTTTATCAATATTTCTTTCAATCAATTTCATATGAATAAAAATAGTTAAATTGTTTATTGAAAAACTGTTAACCTAACTGCTGCTTTTTCCTTGCGGGCTGCTTCCGCTTTAGGGGTCCCGATAGCTCCCGAAAGCTTTCGGGACGGGAGGGGCAGCGTGGGCAATTGTTTCAAATTTCGGGCTTGCCTATCGGCTTGACCACCTGTGGCGATAGGCAGGTTTCGCGTTTTTCTGTCGCCGCCATGCGGCTTGGTTTTGTTTATTTTAGTCCATTACCATACTTTCGCAGCTACGCTGCTTTCTTCCGGCTCAATGATCATTGTTAATTGAAAATTGGTGATTGATCATTGATAATTGTTCTATGGTGTTTGGTGTTTTTTTATTGATTATTGATCATTGTTAATTGATAATTGTTCCCTTATACCCTATACCCTTTTTCCGATCACTAATCACGCTTCCTATTTAATGTAGTTTAGCAACAAAATCAAGGTTGTAATAGTCGACAATGCCAGTGAGAAATTAGGGATGTTAATCCAGAATGCTTTGGCACGAACAGGTTCAACAATAACCACATCGTTGGGCATCAGAAAAAATGCTTCGGAGCTTATCACGTCTTTTTTGCTTAGATCAATTCGATAGGTTTTTGTTTTTTCGGGTGTTGGCCTTACCACCAACACATGTTTTCTGTCTCCATAATCGGTAATATCGCCCGACATGCTTATAGCCTCAAAAACCGTTAACTGGTTATTATAATTACTATATGTTCCTGGTCTTTTTACTTCGCCCAGTACTGTAAACTTAAAGCTTATCAGCTTTACATCTATCGAAGCTTCTTTCAGATACACCTTTGATCGCTCGCGGATAAGATCTTTTATTTCGTTCAGTGTTAATCCCTCAACCGGAATGGGTCCAAGCAGCGACATCTCAATACGGCCGGAGTCATCAACAACATAGCCGTTAATATATAAACTTGTTTCGTTCTGGAACATCTGCCTCGATTCGCCCGACTGTGCTGTAAACAACGCATTTATTTCGTCGTTAATACTTTTTATATTGATATACAAAATGTCTTGTTTCTGAACTCTATATACCGGGATTTTAATGTTAAACATTTCCTCGGTATTTGCCAGATCATTCATATAGGTCAGTTGCTTTTTTGTTGTGCACGAAGCCAGCATTAGAATGATAAAGCTCAGTAGAAATATATTTTTAAGTTTCATTGGGTGGAGTGGTTTATTGGTAAACTGGTAAACTGGTAAATTAGTAAAGTAATATTATTAATATTAATAGTTGTTTTTTTTAATAAAATGCAACACTTCTTTTTCGATTCTTTTTTTTACTTCGGCCCATGTTAAGGATGATTTTTTTATTAGAACAGGCCAGTCAGTTAGATCCACATCATCAAAATAAACAAGGCATTTAAGAACCTGCATATCACCATGCTGACTATATTTTTTTTGATAGAAAGAAAGCATGCTGCTTAGTTGGTATTTATCTAACGCAAAATAAATATCAATAAAATCTTTTGATCGCTGACCGCTTGTAGAGATGGCATTCAATTTCATCGCAATAATATCCGGTTCTGATAAAATTTTTACTCCATCTACTAAAAGAGGATCATTTAAATATGGATACCTGTGAGCAATAATATCAACATTAATGTCAGAGATGCTTCCTTTTATTGTATTTGCTGCTGTATAAAACAATTGGAGCGAAAAATCCTGCTGAACGGATTCAATCATCTGCTGAATATCAAAGTTATGATTTGTAAAAAGATCAATATCTATTGATTTCCTGTGTCCATAATACAGAGCAAGAGCTGTGCCTCCAGCCAAATAAAAATCATCCAAATAGGCCTTAGATTGAAGTGATTTTAACAGTCCCAGTGTTGAGGGATCGATTGTTTCCGGGTATAACATTTAAATTTATTAACAGGAACATTGAAGAACTTTGATATGAAATTAAGCGTTTTCAAATCAATATAATTCAGATTTTTTAGAACATTTAAAACTGTTGGTTTTCCATAATACTTAACTACCTGCATAATTTCCTGAGAATTGCCTAATGCAAAAACCCGCTCAATAATAAGTCGCTTTGATTTTTCCTCCTCTAACAAAGCAATATCAACATCCCAGAAAAGATGTGAAGAAAGACTCTCGACGAGATTCTTCTTGTCTGTTTTGAAATTCTTATTTTCAAGATTGCTTCTCACGATTTTTCAAAAAACTAGTACTTGTTTTTTAACCTATTCCACCCCCTTTATCCCCCTCATAGGGGGACATGAACAATAACCACTAATCACAAATTACTACTCACTATTTATTGATAATTGATCTTTGCTGGATGTTAATTGATCATTGATTATTGTTAATTGCCTAACGCAGCTATGCTGCTAACTTATTATTCACTAACCACTTCCACTGTGAACTGTGAGTAGTGAGCGGTGATTAGAACAAATCATTGACAAACATATATCCATTATAATTCTTTTCTTTTTCCATTCACCATTCACTAATCACTGATAATTGTTAACTGATTATTGATCATTGTTCATTGGTAATTGATTATTGTCTAACACAGCTCCGCTTCCTCAGTCACATTTAGTTTTGTGTCTGAGCAAGCTTTTTCGGAAATTTTTACCGAAAACTCAAATTAACTTCAAATATACTTAAACCTTCTTTAAATGCGAAGGATTTATGCGTATTAGTATGTTCTGATTTATCGTCTCAATGCGTACCAAAACCTTATATTTATTCAAATGATAAACCAGCTCACCTTCTAAGCCCTTAAGCAATCCTTCTTCAACTTTAACTTTTTCACCAGGCTCAAACGATTCTGAACTTATTTCATAACTTTCGTTGCTGTTCAGAATTGACTTAATTATCTCAATCTGTTTTTCCTGTATTGGTGCCGGTTTACCATCAAACCATATTACTTTAACAACACCAGGAGTATGTAAAGCTTTATCGAGATTCTCGGGTTCAATATTTACAAATATATATGACCGGATAAACGGCTCCTCAACCCACTTTTTACGATCGCTCCATTGTTTAAGTTTCTTTTCTATAGGCAGATAGGTGGTTAATCCTTTCGAAAGCAATTCGTCATTAACCTTTTTTTCTGATCTGGATTTTGTATATAAAGCAAACCATTTAGCACTCATAATCAAATAATCAATAGTGATATTATAAAATACAAATTTACAACTACTAATTTAATAGATTTGCTTTAAAAACATACTATTTTCAAAGATTGTAGCTTTAAAATACTCATTTAAATAAACAAAATTTCTCAATTGAAAGTTCAATCGATTGAAATCTAATTTACAAGGCGATATGGGAGATTAAATATTCTAAAGACTGCCTTCCCGAAGGTTTACCTGCCGGAAGGCATGGTAGGCGGGCTTCACTCGCCCTTTTAGAACTCATTCGCAGTGACTTTTTACTTGGGTTGTTATGTCGGATTATGCATAAAATAATCGGGGAGATAAAAGTTATCGGAGACTAAAAAAGCCACAGCTCATTTCGAACCGTGGCTAATAAATAATCTAAAGAGGTAAAAATTAGTATTCTCCTCTTTCAATTTCTAATATTTCTTTTATTTGCTTTAGGTTTTGTGGAAGATTATTAATTACAATATCCCATATTATTTCATAATCAACACCAAAGTATTCATGAATAGCCTTATTTCTCATCCTATACATTTCGTCCCAGGGAACCAAAGGGTATTTGGTTTTTATTTTAACAGGGATTTTATTCGAAGCTTCACCAATTATTTCAAGATTTCTTATAACAGCATCGACAGTTTTGTCGTCAGTTCTAAATTTCTTAAAACTATATGAATTTGTATAAGAAATTATCTTTTCGATAGATTCTTCAATATCTTCTAAAAAATGAATAAACGTTCTTTCGGAGTTTTTCACAAGAACAAGGTCTGTTTTATTATTTTGTTTTTCAGCTGTTTCTTTAGTGCTTTTTTTGTAACAAGATCAACCTTTTTATTAAAAATCGACTCTAAATATTTCTCCAACGTGAAAAATTTCCAGCCAATTGGTTTTTCAAACTCTACAAGAATATCAATATCGCTCTCTATATTTTGTTCGTTTTCAGAATATGAGCCAAACAAACCAATTTCTTGCACCGAAAATTCTTTCGCTAAAAAAGGTTTTAATTCTTTTAACTTGTCTAATATTTCATTCCTTGTTAACATGATGCCAATTTACAAAAAATTGTTAATAAACAGGATCCAATTATTAAATCAGATTGTTTTTATAAAAATTGTATATAAAAAAACCACAGCTCTTTTCGAACCGTGGCTAATTTAAATTGATATTTAAGTATCCGATAAAAATCTTGATACCTGCCTGCCGCAGGCAAGCCTGATACTTTGTACTTGCTCCTATATCTTAAATGTAGCTTTAATCTTATCTACATAATCAAGTTTTTCCCAGGCAAAGAAATCGACTTCTTTTTCTATTGTTTTTTCGCCATTTCCGTTACCTTCGATAAGGGTTACTTTTGCTCTTTTATAATCACGACCCATATGTCCGTAAGCAGCTGTTTCTTCGAAAATAGGATTTTTTAATCCGAAACGTTTTACAATAGCAGCCGGGCGCATATCGAACAGCTCGTTTATTTTTGCAGCTATATCGCCATCTTTCATGTTTACTTTGGCTGTTCCGTAGGTGTTAACATACAAACCAACAGGCTTGGCAACACCAATAGCATAAGCAACCTGAA
>JAVEZW010000003.1:0-46308 GCA_034002805.1 Bacteroidales bacterium
TATTTGTTATTTTTTCTATGTTTCATAATGATGACCCTTAAATAAAGATTTCGGCTATGAAAATAAAGCTCAAAATCCAGCAAAAAATCCAGCTTTTTATTATTACTTCCTCCATTCTTATTTACATTATAGCTATTGGCTATATTAGTTTGAGTGCCAGAAAAATGGCCTACGAAAACGCTATTAACCTGACCGACAACATCGTTCTTGAATCAGCCGGGAAAGTTAAGGTTGAGCTCGAAACGGATTTTAATATTGTTAACACCCTCTCCAAAGCATTTGTTATTTATAAAGAATTCCCAATGGATAAATGGCAAAAGCTTGTTTCATCAATGTATGGCGAGATTTTCCGGACAACACCTTCGATGTATAGTATTTGGGATAGCTGGGAATTAAATGTTGTTGATCCAACCTATAAAAAACCAACAGGACGATTTGTTGTAATTTACTGGAGAGATAAAGGTTCAATAAAAAGTAATATTGAGTACCGAAGCCTGGATGGAGATCCTGTACTTTACGCTGAAATTAAAAAACGTGTTCTGCCATCCATTTGGGAGCCTTACGAAGATGTTTTTGCAGATACCAAATCTGAAAAATTTTTAATGACAACTATTAACTCTCCGATACTTGACGGAGGTAAATATGTTGGTATTGTTGCAATTGATATTACCCTCGACCGTTTTCAAAAAATGGTGGAAGAAATAAAACCCTTCGAAGGAAGTTATGCTTTTATAGTTTCAAATAAAGGAGTTATTGCCGGACATCCTAATAAGGCATTTCTAAACATAACACTTGCCGAACTATTTCCTTCTGAGAAAAAAATTGAAGAGGTTAATAAAAAAATTGGTAAAGGCGAAAAAGTTAATTTTATAACTCAGGATTCAAACGGTAAAGATCACTATATAACCTTTGCTCCAATAACTATTGGAAACACAGGTACTCCGTGGTCTGTTGCTATTTCAGTTCCGATTAATGTAATTATGGCCAAAGCCAATAAAAACTTCCTGATTTCAGCCATTGTTGGTGTTTTTGGCCTTATTTTATTAATTATAATAGTATTCATCATTAGTAAAAACATTACTAATCCGTTAGTTAAAATAACACGCCTTCTTAATTTGTTATCAAAAGGACATATTGATAAAAAAATGGCTGTAAAATTAAACTCCGGTGATGAAATTGAAGAAATGGCAGAAGCTCTTAATGATTCTATTATCGGATTAAACAAAAAAGTAGAATTTGCTAATCATATAGGAGCTGGTAACCTCAACGCCGATTTTACTCTCTTAAGCGATGATGATGTGCTTGGAAGATCGTTAATTGATATGCGAAATAGTCTTTTGAAGGCAGAGGAAGAAGATGAGAAGCGAAGACTGGAAGATGAAAAACGAAGGTGGTCAAATGAAGGACTAGCTAAATTTGCCGAAATACTTCGTCAGAATAACAATAACCTGGACCTTTTAGCAAACGAAATTATAAGAAACCTTATTTATTATCTTCATGCAAATCAGGGTGGTATATTTATTATTAATGATCATGACAGAAGCAACATAGTACTTGAGCTTTTAGCATCATTTGCATATAACCGTAAAAAATATATTAAAAAACAAGTTCAACTCGGAGAAGGATTAGTTGGTGCATGTGCCGTTGAAAAAGAAACTATTCATCTTACTGAGATACCTCAGGATTATGTAAAAATTACGAGCGGACTTGGAGGTTCAAACCCTACGAGTTTGTTATTAGTGCCTATGCTTATTGAAAAAGATATGTTGGGTGTGATTGAAATTGCGTCTTTTAATGATTTTAAGAAACACGAAATCGAATTTGTTGAGAAAGTAGCAGAAAGTATTGCATCAACTCTTAAATCGGTAAGAATAAATATTCGAACATCACAGCTTTTAGAACAATCGCAGCAGCAATCAGAAGAAATGGCTGCCCAAGAAGAAGAAATGAGACAAAATATGGAAGAACTCCAGGCTACTCAAGAAGAATCAGCCCGAAGAGAAGCTGAATTCAAGGGAACCCTGGATGCCATTGATCATTTTCTTTTGAAAGTAGAGTTTTCGTTTAATGGAGATATTTTGTTTGCTAATAATCAGTTTTTACAAAAATTTGAATATTCAATGAACGAAATTAAAGGATTAAAACACACAGCCTTTATTTCAGAGCAGGATACAACAAATTTCCATAAAATATGGACATCGGTAAATTCCGGATCAGGGCATCACGAAAAAATGAAACTAAAATTGAAATCAGGAAAATTAGTTGAATTTATAGTGGCAATCAGTCCGGTTTATGTAAGCGATGAGATTGAAAAAATTATTCTATTAGCCATCGATCCATCATTGTTTTAGGAAGTAGAATTTTGGACAGGTTTGATTCATAATAAGATTGTTGAAGTAATTAGAAAATGAAAAATTAAAAAGATATGAAGATTAAGCTCAATTTAAGAAACAAGATGCAATTATACCTGATAACCGCCTCGGTTGCTATTTATGTAATAGCAATTGGTTATATAAGTGTAAACGCAAAAAAAGCAGCTTATAATGATTCGGTAGAGATTGTAAATACTTACGTTGAGAAATATGCTTTTCAGATTCAATCAGACATGAATGAGTATTTTGCAACAGTAAGAACCCTTGCAAAAGCATTTTCTATTTATAATACGATGCCAAGGCAAACCTGGGATCCTTTGTTCAACAAAATGTACGATAAGGTTTATCGTGATAACTCAGAGTTTTATAAACTTTGGGATAGCTGGGAGCTAAATAAATTTGACGAAAATTGGACAAAACCAACTGGTAGAATTGCAAATGTTTACTCCCGCGTAAATGGAGTAGTGCATTTTAAACAAGATATTAGGAGCCTTGATGGCGATCCTGCAGTGTATGCCTACATAAAACAACATGCCAAAGAATTAGTATTACCCATTTATTTCGATGTTTACACTGATGAGCTCGAAGATACTAAATTAATGACAAGCCTTGTGTCACCGATTATCGTTGATAACCAATATCATGGAATGATTGGTGTAGATTTAATTCTTGAGAAGTTTCAGGATATGGTCGAAAAGATCAAACTTAAACAGTTTGAAGGATCATACGCATTTTTACTAAGCCAGGAGGCTAAATATGCAGGACATCCCAAAACTGAATTATTAAACCAAACAGCCGAATTTACCTTAAAAACAGGTGAAAAATTTGATCTGTTAAATGCTTTTAATAAAGGAGAACAGTTCTCTATTATTACAAAAGATGAGGCTAACTCAACCCATTTTGTTGCCTTTGCTCCCATAAAAATTGGAAGAACAAATACCCCCTGGTATATTGGTTTATCCGTTCCAACCAATTCCATTATGGCTATGGCCGATCGAAACTTTATGATTTCGATTCTGGTTGGTATCTGTGGAATAATTATCCTTGCTTTAATAATTTACTTTATTACAAAAAACATATCCGATCCGATTCAAAAGATAACTGAGTTCCTTAACCTGCTTGCCAAAGGGAAAACCAGCGTTAAAATGGCATTTATTATAAATACTGGTGATGAAATTGAAGAAATGTCGAAAGCATTAAATACATCGATAATAGAACTCAACAAAAAAACAGACTTTGCAAATCAGATTGGACTTGGAAACCTTGATCATGAATTTAAGCTTGTAAGTGACGAGGATGAATTAGGTATTGCCTTAATAAATATGCGTAATAGCTTGACCCAGGCACGTGCTGAAGAGGAAAAAAGAAAAACAGAAGATGAAAAACGCCGATGGACAAACGAAGGATTGGCAAAATTTGCGGATATTTTAAGGCAGAATAATAATGATCTGGAAAAACTGTCGAATGAAATTATTAAAAACCTGGTTTATTATCTTAATGCTAATCAGGGAGGACTGTTTTTACTCAATGATGACGATAAAAACCACCAGTTTCTTCAGTTAATTTCGGCTTTTGCATACGATTCTAAGAAATTTGTTGAGCGTACTATAGAGCTTGGAGATGGAATAGTGGGAACCTGTGCAATTGAAAGAGAAACAATTTACATGACGGATATTCCACAGGATTATATTTCAATAACCTCTGGGCTGGGAGGTGCAAATCCCGATTCATTGCTTATTGTACCATTGAATATGGAAGACAAAATTTATGGAGTAATTGAATTAGCATCTTTTAAAAAATTTGAAGATTACCAGATTGATTTTGTCGAAAAAGTGGGACAAAATATCGCGTCGACATTGTCATCAGTTCAAATAAATATTAAAACCAATGAACTTCTGGAAAAATTCCAGCAGCAATCAGAAGAAATGGCCGCCCAGGAAGAGGAGATGCGTCAAAATATGGAAGAGCTGCAAGCAACACAAGAAGAAGCAGCCCGAAAAGGAGCCGAAATGGAGAGTTTAATTCATGCACTCGACCAATCGAGCTATGTTATTGAATATGATCTCGATGGATATATTACCAAAGCCAATGATAATTATCTGAATCTCTTAAATATGAAAAGGTCAGATATTATTGGTGTTCATCATGCTGATAAAATGGAGTTTGATGATCAGCAAAAAACTGAGTACAATAAATTCTGGACAGATTTAAGACTCGGAAAAACACGGAAAGAGAGAACAAGGGCTACAGTAAATGGAAAAACATATCACTTCTTTGAAATCTATTCGCCTCTGTTCGACGAAAACGGAACTGTTTCAAAAATCTTAAAGATTTCTCATGAGTTATCTGATTTTAAATAAGAATCGTAAAAGTAAATTATAAAAGCTATGAAGCTCAGACTTAAAATACAACAAAAGATACAGCTGTTTATTATTTCATCAACTATCATTATTTACCTTATAGCTGTGGGTTATATTAGTTTAAATGCTCGTAAAATTGCATACAACGATGCAACAGAACTAACCAACACCCATGTTCAGGAAGCCGCTAAACAGATAAAAGCACAGCTCGATGCCGATATGATGGTTGTTAAAACGCTTACCGATGCATTTTATCTTTATAAAGAGTTTCCGAAAGATGAGTGGCAAGATTTGGTGCATAAAATCTATTTTAATGTTTTTAAAAACAATCCTCATATTTATGGCCTTTGGGATAGCTGGGAGCTCGGTTTTATTGATAAAAACTACGACAAGCCTTATGGACGAATCTGCCATACATATTGGAGAGAAAATGGTGCTATAAAGAACAGCATAGAATACAGAAGTATGACCGGTGATCCTCCATTATATACCATAACCAAATCTTTATTGGTACCATCGGTTGCAGAACCTTATTTTGATATTGTTACAGCCGACAAAACAGCATCATATCTAATGTTTAGCTTAAGATCGCCAATGCTTGTAAACAATCAATTTGCTGGTGTTGTTGCAATTGATATCACTCTTGAAGAGTTTCAAAAAATAATTGAAAGTATCAAACCTTTTAATGGGAGTTATGCCTTTTTACTTTCTAATAAATCGGTAATTGCGGGACATTACCAAACTGATTTGCTCAACCAGAAATTTGAAGAAGTATTTCCACAAGACGAAAAACAGTTTAAAGTTTCTGAAAAGATTACAAAAGGTGAAAGTTTTAACTATATAAGTAACGATGCCAATGGAGTTCCAACATATTACTCGTATGCTCCTATTCTGGTAAAACATACCGTAAATCCATGGTCGATTGCTATTGCTGTACCTGTGGCCGAAATTATGACAAAAGCCAACAGAAGCTTTAGGATATCAATTCTTGTTGGTATTGCAGGTATTCTAATAATGATAATTGTGATTTACTTTATAGGACGAAATATAACCAATCCTATAACCAAAATTACTAAACTCTTAAACCTTGTTGCTAAAGGACATATTGATGAAAAAATGCGAATTGAAATCTCTTCTGGAGATGAAATTGAAGAAATGGCTCTAGCTCTAAATAAATCAATTGAAGGATTAAATAATAAAGTTGAATTTGCCAACAATATCGGACAAGGAAATTTAAATCACGAATTTGCATTATTAAGCGAAGACGATGTACTCGGAAAATCGCTTATAGAGATGAGAAATAGTCTTGTAAAAGCCCGTGAAGAAGAAGAGAAGAGGAAAATGGAAGATAGTAATCGTCAGTGGGCAAACGAAGGACTTGCAAAATTTGCTGATATCCTAAGGCAAAACAACGATAACCTTGAAACCCTTGCTACCGAAATAATTATGAACTTAGTTAATTATCTCAATGCAAATCAGGGTGGTGTATTTATTCTAAACGACGATGATAAGGAACATGTGTTTTTATCAATGCTTTCTGCATTTGCTTTTGACCGACGTAAGTTTTTGCAAAAAAATATCGATTTAGGCGAAGGACTTGTTGGTACATGTGCCGTTGAAAAAAGAACAATTTTTATGACCTCTTTGCCACAGGATTATATCGAAATCACTTCTGGCCTCGGTGGAGCAAATCCAAACTGCTTATTAATAGTTCCTCTTAAGCTAGAAGAAACAGTGCTTGGGGTACTCGAAATAGCATCGTTCAATGTATTTAAAAAGCATGAGGTTGAGTTTGTAGAGAAATTGGCAGAAAGTATTGCATCTACATTATCGGCTGTAAGAATTAGTATCAGAACTACCGAACTTCTTGAAAGATCGCAACAGCAAGCAGAAGAAATGGCGGCACAAGAAGAAGAAGTACGTCAGAATATGGAAGAACTACAGGCCACACAAGAAGAATCAGCGCGTAAAAGTGCCGAAATGGAAGGATTAATTGAGGCTTTAAATACCTCAAGTTATGTAATTGAATATGATACCGAGGGATATATTCAGAATGTAAACGATAATTACCTTTCGTTAATTGGAATGAGCAAACACGAAGTTTTGGGTACACATCACTCCGGAAATATTGAATTTACAGAACAGCAACAAGACGATTACGATAAATTCTGGAAAGATCTAAGAACAGGAAAGGTTCGCAAAGAAACAACCAAAATAAGTATTAAAGGAAAACAGTTTCTATTTGCCGAAACCTACACTCCAATAAGAAACTCTGATGGTGAAATATATAAGATCCTTAAGATTTCTAATAATATCACTGATTTTCAGAAAAAATAATTCTCCACCTTCACATAAAAAAAGATCCTGCAAATTTGCAGGATCTTTTTTATTTTCTATTCACCTATTTATTTACTGGCATTTTAAAACTGTTTCAATTTGATATTTAGCCTGAGCTGCATAATCTCCTTTATTTGCTTTTTTGTAAGCATCGCAGGCAGCCGCGTTATCCGTTTTACCTACATAAGAATTACCTAACTCAAAATAAATTCGTGCATTTTTATTGGCATCCTGATCTGCAAATAATTCAAGTGATTTATTTGCGGCAACAATAGCTTCATCCCATTTAGATACTTTATTATAAGCTGATGCCAATTGATAATAAATCTCTGAATCGCCTTCTTTATAATTTAATAATGCATTAAAATGACTTATTGCATTATCATATTTCTTTGCTTTTACAGCTTCAGCCCCATTTCTTAGAAAGAAATTGCTTGCTAACTGCTTGGCTATATCTTCTGATTTAGCATCATTAGTTTGAATTGTAACTTCCAGCGCCTTGTCAATGGTTTCTTTAAATTCAGTTGCTTTATTAGTCTCATCATAAACCTGGGCTTTACGAATATAAGCAGTAGCATAGGTTGGATCAAGTTCAATTGATTTATTTAAAAGCACTAACGCCTCATCGTATTTCTTTAAGTCAAATTGCTCTTTCCCTTTAGCATAATATACTTTAGGAATAGCACTGTTTGCTCTCTTAAGATATTTCTCGTTATTATAGGTTGTAGAATATTCAACCAACGATTGGAAAGATGTAAGGCAATCATCATATTTTTTTTCTTTGAGTTGTGTGCTTGCTTTCTTGTACAATACAACCAATACCTGTTCTTCGGCTTTTGGTTTGTTTTCGTTTGCTGGTTCAACCTGATTAAATATTTCGATTGCACTTTTAAACGATGCTATTGCTTCATCATAGTTATCAAGCTGAGATAATTCGATTCCTTTGTTAAAAGCTGTTAACGCATCATTAACCGTTTGGGCTTTTATAAATTGTGCGCTTCCAGTGATAAATACTAAGACAATAAGCGTTTTAAAAAATAATTTCAATTTCATAATTGTGAGTTTTTATTAGTTACTTTTTAATAGTGGGTTTAAAAATATAAAAATGATTAGTAATACAAAACATTTACAAATTAATTTTAAAATCATTACAAAAACTAAACCAACTTATCCGAAGGAGATAACTTATAGTATATCTGGTTTTCAGTAAATTTGATTTCGAGTAAATTAAGAACAATTAAATTAACCAAAATCTTTTCGGCTTTATATTTTGAGATATTCGCAAGCTTTTTAAATTTCGAAAACGTGATCATTTCATTTTCTAAAAGATAGTTAAAGAGAAGCTTCTCTATATCAGTATATCGTACCAAAACCCCTTTTGATGCTTTTCTTTTTTGCCATACCTTAAGAAGAACACTGTTCGCAATAAAATTCTGATCATTCACACGCACATATACCATCCATTTTCCGTCTTTATTGGGTGCTGAATAAACAATATCGTTACTTTTAGGGACAGTAATCTCAAGAACTGTTTTGTCATTGATCTCCCAGATCTTGGATTCGAAAGGCATTTGTGGTTTACAATACAACTGAGCTGCAGCCTGAACCATATAAAACTCTTCATCGTCGTGAACACCTGCTATTGCTCCATTGTCTTTCACCCCTACCAATAACTTACCACCATCGGTATTAGCAAAAGCAACCAGAGATCGGGCAATTTTTTTTGAATCGCTTATAGAATGTTTAAAGTCAAGCTGTTGATTTTCACCAAGTCTTATCAAATTTTGAATATGATGACTCATAAAATGATTGTATTATTTGTGAAAATAATACTTTTAAAGACAACAATGATTATGGATTTTTATTTTTTTAATGCTTCTGCACCACCAACAATCTCGAGTATTTCGCCTGTAATTGAAGCCTGTCGGGCCTTATTATAGTTTAGCTGAAGATCTTTAATCATTTCAGAAGCATTGTCGGTAGCTTTATGCATAGCAGTCATCCTTGCGCCGTGCTCAGCAGCAAGCGATTCGAGCATGGCCTCATACAGTCTTAACTTTAACGATTTGGGTATAAGCTCCTGTACTATATATTCTTTGGTTGGCTCAAAAATATAATCGAAATGGCTTTCCGAAAACTCGTCTTCCTTAATCTCAATTGGCAAAAAAGTACTTGTTGTTAAGATTTGTACTCCTGCATTTTTAAACCGATTATAAACTAAAATTATCTTGTCTGCTTTTTTCGTTAAATAGAGGTTTAAAATTTGCTCGATGAGCGAAAGTGCACTTCCGTAGCTTAACTGATCTAATAGTTGATTATTTGTTTGCAAAACGGGGTATTTTTTCGATTGAAAATACTCTGATCCCTTTTTGCCCAGCGAGATAATTTTCACGTTACCCTGAGCATATTCACCAGCATAATCATTATTGATTAGCTGGTTAACCTGTTTAATTACATTTGCATTAAACGCTCCGCACAAACCTTTGTTTGAGGTTATAGCTACAATTACTATTTTTTCGGGTATTTCGTCTCTCGTATAAACATTCTCAAGAGAACCTTCAATCGATTGAGAGATATCTTTAAGAATAAAATGAAGTTTTTCGGAATACGGACGAAGATTAATCACAGCATCCTGCGCCTTCTTTAATTTTGCAGCAGAAACCATTTTCATGGCACTGGTAATTTGCCGGGTAGATTTTACCGATACAATGCGTGATCGTATTTCCTTTAAATTCCCCATCCTGATATCAATTAGATCTTATATCTGGTAACTAACATGCCGGCAACACTTTCTAGTGTAGCAGTTATGCTTTCGTTGATAATTCCTTCTTTTAACTGATTTAATACGCTTTGATGTTCAAGTTCGAGAAGCTCTAAAAACTCCGATTCGAAAGCTTTAATTTTTGCTAAAGGAACTTCTTTTAATAACCCTTTTGTTCCACAGTAAATTATAGCTATCTGCTTTTCTACTGACATAGGCGAATATTGTCCTTGCTTTAAGATTTCAACATTCTTTGATCCTTTATCGAGAATAGCCATTGTGGCATCATCCAAATCAGAACCGAATTTTGAAAAAGCTTCAAGTTCTCGATACTGCGCCTGATCAAGCTTTAATGTTCCTGCAACCTTTTTCATCGATTTAATTTGAGCATTACCACCTACACGCGATACCGAAATACCAACGTTTATGGCAGGTCTGATACCCGAATTAAACAAATCAGATTCAAGAAATATCTGTCCATCGGTAATTGAGATAACGTTTGTTGGAATATATGCAGAAACATCTCCTGCCTGGGTTTCAATAATCGGTAATGCCGTTAATGATCCGCCACCCTTAACTCTTTTTATAAGCGACTCGGGTAAATCGTTCATTTTGGCAGCAATTTCATCAGACTGAATAATACGGGCCGCTCTTTCCAGCAATCTGGAGTGCAAATAAAAAATATCTCCCGGATATGCTTCTCTGCCAGGAGGTCTTCTGAGCAATAATGACACCTCACGATAAGCCACAGCCTGTTTAGAAAGATCATCAAAAATAATGAGGGCATCGCGACCGGTATCTCTAAAATATTCACCAATACATGTTCCTGCAAATGGAGCATAAAACTGTAATGCCGCTGATTCAGATGCGGTAGCACAAACAATTACAGTATAATCCATTGCTCCATGTTTCTCGAGTATTTGAGCAATGTTGGCAACAGTAGATCCCTTCTGTCCAATTGCTACATAGATGCAATAAACGGGCTCTCCTTTATCATAAAATTCGCGTTGATTTATTATTGTATCAATTGCAATAGCTGTTTTCCCTGTCTGACGATCGCCAATAATAAGTTCTCGCTGGCCTCTGCCAATAGGAATCATTGCATCAATTGGCTTAATGCCAGTTTGAATTGGCCTGTTTACGGGTTGTCTGAATATAACACCAGGTGCCTTTCTCTCAAGCGGCATTTCATATAGGTCTCCATTTATGGTCCCCTTGCCATCAATTGGTTCGCCAAGAGTATTAATTACTCTTCCCAACAAACTTTCACCAACTTTAATTGAAGCTATTCTTCGAGTTCTTCTTACTTTATCACCTTCCTTAATTTGTTGCGATGACCCTAAAATTACGGCTCCAACATTATCTTCTTCGAGGTTAAGTACTATTCCTCTAACTCCATTCTGAAATTCAATTAATTCATTTGACTGAACAGAGGATAATCCATAAATACGGGCAATACCATCGCCCACTTGCAACACGCTTCCTACCTCTTCAAGTTCTGCATTCGAAGTAAATCCTTCGAGTTGAAGTTTTAGTATTTTTGAAACTTCACCTGGCTTAATTCCTGCCATAATTAACTAATTTTAGTTTTTTTCTTTGTGCTTAAATCGTACTCTAACAAGTTGGTCTTAAACCTGCTTAATTGCCTTGAAACACTCATGTCAAGTTCCTTGTCGTTTATCTGCAATATAATTCCACCTATAATTGACTGATCAACTTTTATATTTAGCTCTATTTTTGATTTCAATTTATCTTCAATTGCTTCAGTTAATCTTTCTGTTTCCCCTTTATCCAGATCATATGCCGTTGTTAACAAAACAGATTGTATATGCTGATTTTTCTTATATAAATCAATAAAATTTCTTACAATTCTCTGAAGATATATTTCTCTTTTATGCTGAATAATTAACTGTAAAAAAGAAAGTGTAATTGAATCAACCTCATCTTTAAACAAGCTAACTAAGACCTGTGTTTTTTGAGAAGGCTTAATCACAGGATGCTCCAAAAGCTTTATAAGATCTGATGAGTTAACTAAAATATCATTTAACAGTAAAATATCCTTAATAAGGATTTCAACCTTATTCTTCTCCTGAGCTAGAAAAAATAACGCTTTGGCATATCGTATGGCTATCTGGCTTTGATTCATACCCTACTTTTCAGATCAATTTAGGTCTATATCGTCTATCAGCTTATTAATAAGCTGCTTTTGTTTTTCTTTATTCTCCAGCTCGCTTTTAAGAATTTTTTGGGCTATGATTACAGAAAGCTCTGTTATTTGATTTTTTATTTCATTAATAGCATCAACCTTTTCTTTTTCAATACTTTTTCGAGCTTCCTCCATAATTTTTCTTGCTTCAACTTTGGCTTCGTTTTTGGCTTCTTCAATAATATTATTCTTAATTTCTTTAGCCTCTTTTAGAATGTTCTCTCGTTCTATTTTTGCAAGAGCCGAAATTTTTTCGTTACCAAATTCAATTTTTGCAAGCTCTTCCTTTGCTTTTTTAGCAGCTAACAATCTTTTCTCGATAGTACTTTCACGGTCCTTAAGGGCTTTAAGTATTGGTTTCCAAGCATATTTTATTAAAATAAAGGTAACAATACCAAAAGATACTATCATCCAAATTAATAACCCAATGTCTGGTTTTATAAGTTCCATAGTATTGAATTTAAATTTAAAAAACTTTACAGCTCGCCAACCGCAAAGCTGTAAAGTAAATCCTTAAACAAAAAGAATAAGGAAACAAACTACAATTGCAAAAAACGCAACTCCTTCGATAAGAGCAGCAGCAACAATCATATTAGAACGAATATCGCCGGCAGCTTCGGGTTGTCTGGCAATTGATTCCATTGCAGAACTACCTATCTTGCCAATACCCATTCCAGCAGCAATAGCTGCTATTGCAGCTCCAAATCCAGCACCAAGCTTTGCTATTGCAGCTCCTTCGATGGCTAGTAAAATAAAACCTAATGTACTCATAATGTTTGTATTAAGTGAATATATCTATTAATGATGTTCTTCTACCGCCATACCAAAATACAGCGCTGATAAAAATGTAAATACGTATGCCTGAATAAATGCTACTAAAAGCTCCAAAACAGACATGAAAATAGCAAATAAAACAGATATGGGTGATGCAGCAAGTCCCAAATAATCATTGATGTTTCCAAAAATAAAAATCAGACTAAAAAAACCCAGCACAATGATATGCCCCGCCGAAATATTTGCAAAAAGACGAACCATTAATACAAATGGCTTTATAAATATTCCTACAAGCTCAATAACCGGAATTATTGGAACAGGAACTTTTAACCACCAAGGAATTGATGGTGCATTAAATATATGTTTCCAATATCCTTTATTCCCGCTAATGGTTGTTATTATAAATGTAAATAACGCAAGCACAAGTGTAACTGTGATATTTCCTGTGATATTTGCTCCTCCTGGGAAAATAGGTATTAATCCCAGTAAATTATTCAACAGAATAAAAAAGAAAATAGTAAGTAAAAATGGGGTAAACTTCTCGTATTTTTTTTCATTAATTGAGGATTTTGCGATATCATCACGAACAAATAAAATAACCGGTTCAATCAACGATTGCAATCCAATAGGAGGCATATCAATTCGTCGCTGATATGTTTTTGCAACAGATAAAAAAACAATTATTAAAATTATAGAACTTACAATTAATGCCAGAACATTTTTAGTTATTGATAGATCCAGCGGCTTTTCAACAAACATATTCGATGAATCGACTTCAATGATTTTGCCTTTGTATTTTCCATTATGATCAATAATAAATCCTTTATATGCATGTCCGTGCTCCAATTTTGATGAAAGAAAAACCTCCCAGCCCTGGTTACTGCTATATAATATTACCGGTAAGGGAATAGAGACATGTTTGTGTTTATAAGTAAATAAATGCCACCCATATTGGTCGAGAATATGATCGAAAATAAATGCACCAACATCTAGTTTTTTGGATTCGTTTGTGGCGTTTGTAGAATCTAAAGGGGCGTGTTTATCCTCAGCAAAAGTACTAATGCATAAAATCATTAGCAGAAGCAATACAGATAATATTTTCAGACAGCTTCTATTCATAATATCGCTTTTGGGATATACAAATTTAACTATTAATAAGAAAAAATGATATTTAAAACAAATAAAAATATGGCAATGCTTTTAATTAAAAGCATTGCCATATCATACGTAAAAATTTATTTGTTGTTTCTTTTTATCCGGCTAAACCTGTACTTATTAAGAAAGTAGCTGCAAAAGCAATAATTGCATACAATTCAGGGAATACAGCAAGAATTAGAGTGTTACCAAAAACATCATTGCCATTACCTATTTCTACAATACCATTAGCTACAATTGATGCCTGTTGTTTTGCAGAAACAAGACTAACAAAACCGAGAAATAGTCCCATGGCTAAAATTGCAACACCGGTGAACATTGACATGGTGGGAGTTAACAAACCATAAAGTTTATCAATAACAAAATATCCTCCAAAACCATACAATCCTTGAGTACCTGGCAATGCAGATAAGATCATAAAATTACCAAATTTGTCGGGATCTTTCTTCAGCGCTCCAATTGAAGCATTACCACCCATTACTACTCCCATAGCACTACCAATACCAGACAGGCCTATCATTAAGACGATTCCTGCATAAGCTAAAAAAACTGCATAATTAACTTCCATAAATTATTCTCCTTTAAATTATTTTTATTTTGAAAATGGTTTATATTCTTTTCCTCCGCCATTGAATCCGGCGTTTTTATAAAACTCAACAAATGTTAAACGCATTGGATGAACGATTCCGCTCAAGCATGAAAGGAAAATATTCAATCCGTGTCCTATTAAAAGCAATAAGATAAATGGTATCCAACCCCAATAATCTATTGATAAAAATGGAATTGAAATCTGATTAAATACAAGCCCAAGTATAGAGCTTGATATTCCTAAAGCAAATAAACGAATATATGAAAGCATGTCTCCAAATATTCCTGTAACCATATTGTATGATTCGTATATACCAAGCCCCAGATTTGCAAAGATATTTTTATCAGGATTGTTAAATAAAAATATTAATCCAAAGCTTATTGCAAAAAGTACAATTTTAACAATTGATAATGACTCTAAATTAAGTCCAGCCTTTTCTCCTCCAACAAAAAGTCCTAAGGTTAAAATAAGCAATATCCATCCAATGGTTGATAATCCGTATTTATAACCCCTCTGTTTTATTTGGTTAGCTGCTTTTAGGCCCATACCAAAAATAATCTGAACCATTCCAACAGCAATGGCCAGATAAAACATCACAATGGGTTGAAGAAAGTATTTTTTATAAGAACTAAACAAATTTAATTCGCCAAGACTAAATCCAAAAACAGTACCAGTTAACATACCCAATATAACAGTCGCGCCTCCCAACCATGCTGCCAATGTGAGTATTGGTTTTAAGTCTGGCTTTGCTTTTCTTCTATATAATAATGTTCCCAAAAGCAAAACTAAACCATAACCTGAATCGCCAACACATAATCCAAAAAACAACATAAAAAAGGGAGCAAAAAAAACAGTTAAATCCAGTTCTACATAGTTAGGCAGCGAGAACAACTTACCTATTGGTTCAAAAAGCTTGGCAAACTTCCCATTTTTTAATAAAATTGGAACTTTATCATCGCTTGCTGGTTTGGTTGAAACATAAACAACTGTCTGATTCTGAAGAAACAATTCAAGCTCTTCCTTTTTCTCTTCAGGAATCCATCCTTCGATCAATAATACTTTTTCTTCTGCTTGTTTTTCGGTTTGATTAATCGCTAAATTATAATCAGTTTTTACCTGAATTTCTTTTCTGGTGCTTAGTAAAACTTGTTTATAATTAATTGATATTTCGTCTAATGCTTTGTTTATCTCTTCTATCCGCTGACTGTTTGCTGCATATTTATTTTTAAGTATCGATAATGTTTCTTTGGGTAATTTTATTTCTTCAGCATCAATATTTATCTGTTCGTTATCTTGTTGAAGGACAACAAAATATAAAGATCCTTTAATTTGATTTATTATTTCAAGATAATAGTTGGTTTTCCATTCTTCTTTGAATTTCTTTTCACTGCATGAATAAAACTTAAACTGAATATTTACCTTTTCAAATTTTTCTTTTATATCATTAGAAAAATCGCCAAATGGAGTTGCTTTTTGAATATCTCTTCCTAACTCTTCTTGTTCCAGGTCAATAAGAGCAATTTCTTCGAGGTGTCTTTTAATCTTTTCTAAAATAGCAAAGCCATCAACGCTATAATCGACTGGTTTTTCTATTACATTTCTTTTTTCAAGAAGTTTGATGGTTTTATTCAATTCTCCTATTTCGTTCAGAGACTCTTTTATCTGTTCGTTAACTTCCTTTGTTTTTTGAATAATATGGAGCATTCCCAACTTCTGAAGTTCTTCAAGAAATTGAAGATATTCTTTATGATAAATCAGGAACGAATACTTAATCATTGGAGAAATCATTATGCTACCTCCCTCTGTTGTTGTCTTGTTTTTACAATTTTTTGAGATGATTTCGAAAGATTTTCTTCGTCTTCGAGGAAACGCTTAATCTTCGATATTGCCTCTTCATATCCAGGTATTTGAACCTTTTCGTACAAGTTTACTTTTTGAGTTGTTTTTCTTCGGGCATAATCGAGCAATTGCATTTTCTGTAAAAAAAACTCACTTTCTAAAGAAATTTTAACGAGTGACTCGATTATTTGAATTCCATTAAGAAACCAACTCGGTTTATTAAAAAGACTAAATTCTTTTATTTCAAATAAAACATTATCAAATATCGGAATTTTAACACCTGCAATTTTTTTAGATGACATCTGAACATCTTTTACTGCAATCAGGCTCGTGTCAAACTCTCCCCATAGCTGAACCATAGCCTCATACTCATTCATTTTGGCACTCAATCGGCGAAGTAATTCTTCCGACTGGTCTTTTGCTCTTTTAACTTCCATACGCAACGCAGCTTCTTTACTTTGTAATGTTGGTAAAGCTCGTAACCTTATTTTTAGTTGCTTATTGAGCTGTTGTAATGCTGTTTTATTATATTGAAATTTTATTGCCATAATCTTTAGTTACAGGTTAAAAGTTGCAAGTCTCAGGTAAAGTTCAAGTCAGGCGTTCGAAATATTAATTTGCCTTTATATTTAAAACTCGCTCTAATTCTTCGGCCAATATTTATCTACAAACTCTTGCTTAATACCTACTTCAGCTGGCTGAAAATGCTTATTAAACAGATTCCAGCTTGTTGAAAGCATCGCATCAACTTCAATATTAACATCAATAGCTAATAATTTTTCAGAATAATCTTTTGCAAAACGTAATGTACGTTCATCATAATCAGTAAGATCAAACCCATTTTCCAATTTGGTTTTTGCATTAGCAGCATCAGCATATAAACGAATAGCTGCATTCATAACCTGAGGATGATCTGCTCTGGTTTTCTTACCAATAACCAATTGTTTTAATCGAGATAAACTTCGGAATGGGTCAACAATAACTTTACCTATATCGGTATCTTTTCGTAAGAAAAGCTGACCTTCGGTAATATAACCTGTATTATCAGGAATAGCATGAGTAATATCGCCTCCAGATAGTGATGTAACTGCGATAATAGTTATTGAACCTCCATCAGGAAACTGAACTGCTTTTTCGTAAATTTTTGCCAAATCGCTGTATAAAGAACCAGGCATACTGTCTTTAGACGGAATCTGATCCATACGATTCGAAACGATACTTAGCGCATCTGCATAAAGCGTCATATCGGTTAATAACACCAACACTTTTTGATTTTTATCTACTGCAAAATATTCAGCAGCTGTAAGAGCCATATCTGGAACAAGAAGACGCTCAACGGGTGGATTTTCGGTTGTATTTACAAAACTGATAATACGATCTAAAGCTCCTGCATTTTCAAATACATTTTTATAGTACAGGTAATCATCATTTGTTAATCCCATTCCACCAAGAATAATTTTATCAGCATCGGCACGAAGAGCAACCATCGCCATTACCTGGTTGTATGGTTGGTCGGGATCGGCAAAAAATGGGATTTTTTGCCCTGTTACAAGCGCATTGTTTAAGTCGATACCCGCAATACCTGTAGGAATAAATTCTGAAGGTTGTTTTCTTCTTACAGGATTTACTGATGGGCCACCGATCTGACGTTCTTCACCATCGATTTCTGGACCACCATCAATTGGTTCGCCATACGCATTAAAAAACCTTCCGGATAATTCGTCGCTAACCTTCAATACCGGAGGACGTCCTAAAAATATTACTTCAGCATTTGTAGGAATACCTTCTGTTCCAGAAAAGATCTGAAGTGTAACATTATCTCCGATAATTTTCACCACCTGAGCTAAACGGCCATGAACAAATGCCATTTCTTCATAACCTATGTTTGAAGCCTTTAATGAACATGTTGCTTTTGTTATCTGGCTTAGTTTTGTATAAATTTTTTGAAATGCTTTTGTTTCCATTATGCAATTTTTCTTTCGTCAATAATTGTAAACAGTTCTTTCTCGTTCTGAATGTATTTTTCAGATTTAAATTCTGAATAATTCATTTGTCTCATTTGATTTATGATTCGTTTAAAGAAAGTAGCAACTTCTTCAAATGATTCGAAAGAGAATTTTGTATTATAGATATTTAAAACACTTGTTAGCATATATCTCTGACGTTCGAGAGAGCTTGAACAGTCAATTTTATCGAAAGCATCTTGTTGAAGAATAATAAAGTCGATAACTTCAGCTTTCCAGAATTTTTCGTGATAATCGATTGGAACACCATCATCACCTAAAATATTAATTTGTTCGGCCACTTCTCGTCCGCGAATTAGTATGTCGCGAGCTATCCTGATCTTTTCTGGCCATTCAGGCTCGATGTTTTTAATAAAATATTCTTCAACTTCAGGATATTCAGCATATTTTGAATAACTATCAAGAGGATCAATTGCGGGATAACGTTTGCTATCGGCGCGTTGCTGAGAAAGGGCGTAGAAACAACGTGCTGCTTTCTTGGTTGATTCTGTTACTGGTTCTTTTAAGTTACCTCCAGCAGGTGATACAGTTCCTATAAAGGTAATTGATCCGGATGCACCATTGTTTAAGTAAACAAATCCTGCACGTGAATAGAAGTTTGAAATAATTGCAGGTAAGTCCATTGGGAAAGCATCTTGTCCTGGTAATTCCTCCATTCTGTTTGACATTTCGCGCAGAGCCTGTGCCCAACGTGAAGTGGAATCGGCAAGCATTAATACTTTTAATCCCATTGCACGATAGTATTCAGCAAGAGTCATTGCAGTATAAACAGAAGCTTCACGAGCTGCAACAGGCATGTTTGATGTGTTTGCGATAATAGTTGTTCTTTCCATCAATTTTCTGCCAGTACGAGGATCATCGAGCTCCGGAAATTCGCTAAAAATCTCAACAACTTCATTTGCACGTTCACCGCAAGCTGCAACAATTATCATATCGGCATCTGCTTGTTTTGATAATGAATGCTGAAGAACGGTTTTTCCTGTTCCAAATGGACCCGGGATAAATCCTGTTCCTCCTTCTGCAATTGGATTAAGTGTATCAATTACCCGAACGCCTGTTTCGAGTAATTTAAATGGACGTGGCTTTTCTTTATAGGCTTTGATAGGAATTTTTACTGGCCATTTCTGAACCATTGTAACATTTATATCAATTCCTTTCGAATCGGTAATTACTGCAATAGTATCATTAATTTTGTATTCACCTTCTTTAACAATACTCTTAACGGTATATTTTCCTTCTAACTTAAAAGGAACCATAATTTTATGAGGCATCCAGTTTTCCTTAACTTCGCCAAGCCAACCACCAGCTATAACTGAATCTCCAGGTTTAGCAATTGGTTTAAAAGCCCAAAGTTTATCATCCTCGAGAGGATTTGTATGCTCGCCGCGTTTAAGAAATACTCCTTCCATTTTATCAAGATCGTTTTGCAGTCCATCAAAGTTCTTTGAAAGGATTCCGGGACCTAATGTTACTTCAAGCATATGACCAGTAAACTCAACGGTATCGTTTACTTTAAGTCCTCGAGTACTTTCAAATACCTGAACATAAGCCTGCGTACCCATAACTTTAATAACTTCCGCCATCAACATCGTTCCCGACAAATTGATATAGCATATTTCGTTTTGATGAACAGGACCATCAACCTCTACAAAAACTAGGTTGGCAATGATACCTGCTACTTTTCCTGTTGTCATATTATTTTTTTTGTCCATTTAATGCAAATTCTTTGGTAAATTCAAATCCTGATTTTATATCCTTAATAATTTGTTTAAATATAGTTTGTCCCTTTTCTGGGTCAAGAGCTAACCATCGATAAGCGATATCAAGTTTTATTGTATATGCTAAAACTTTATCAATTGTAAAATACTCAAACAAAGTAAGATCATCTATTTTATTCCATCGGAGCATATCAATTTCTCTCTCACTTGCCATGTAGTTTTCCTTATCATAAATACTTAATAATAAGGCAACAAGAGGAAATTCTGATTCTAAGCCGAAATCTTTTGATTTGTTGGTTATTATAGCTTCTGTTATTATATTTTTTCCAATAAGATGCTTTTCCGGATTAAAACCAAACTTTCGGCAATTAATTCCGGTTAAAATATTTTTAATGTTTCTATTGAACTCAAACCATTGCTTTAAGAATTTGTTTTTTGTTGTTAAAACATACTCATAATACATTTCGGTTAGAATATTCTCCCAGCTTTTATCAACTTTTTGAGTTTCGTCTTCGTTTTTATACAAATCGTAAAATTTGTACATGTATGAAGGAAGGGTGTTTTTTCTTTCTTTAGAAAACTCTAGTTCAAAATCTGATTTTAAATAGTTTCCAAGTGAATTAAATTTATTGAAATCTTCATTTAAAAAATGAAGTAAATTTTCATTGTCATAAGGTAGAAAAAGGAGTTTAACCAATTTGTAATCATCTGGTTTTATCTGCTCTTCCAGCAGCTTTTTAAATTGAGGCATGCCAAAATTAATTCCGGAATTATTGAAAAAAATTTCAGTAAGTCCTGCAATAAAATAATGGTAATAATTTTGAGGCATAGTTATTCTCCCTGATATAACAGTTCAATTGTTTTGGCGCGTAAAAAACTTTTAAAGAAACTCTCAAAATCTTCTTCGGTAAAACTAATTTTATACGAACCATCAGCAGGGCCTATTTTAAATCCGCCTTTAATTGATTCGCTGAAAGATAATTGTAAGTTGGTATTTAATTCTTTTGCTGATTTTTCTTTAAAATACTCTGTGAACTCTTTTTCAAGTTTAGCTGGTAATAAAACCGAAAGGTCAATAGATTCATTTTTGTGCGGATTCCAGTTTTTTACAGCTGTTTCGATTATCTCTTTTACTAACTTGGTATCGTCAAATGATTTTTTAACAGGCTCCTCAATTACTTTACCAACTATTAAACCTGTAACTTGCTGTTTTACAGTACGCAATGTTTGCTTGGCTGCTAGTTGGATTTCTGAAGTGGTAATTTTTTGGATTTCTGAAGCTCTTTGCTCTGCTTTAGTAACAATTGCTTTTGCTTCTTTTTCTGCATTTTGCATTATTTTTAATGCCTCTGCTTTTGCATCAGTCAATATTTTATCTGCTTCCTGATTTGCTTTTTCAACTCCTTCGTTATAAAGCTTTTGGGTTAATTCCTGTAATTTATTTTCCATATGAAGTTCCTTTTTATATGCTTTTATAAAACCGAACTACAAAGCTATGAAATTAATAATTAAAAATAAATGATGAATAAGGCTTATTTCAAATTAAAAATAAGTTATTAAACACATTCCTTATAGACAACAAAAAGCTTATTGTTGCCTGTTGTGATGTTTAAAAAATGGAAGGATTATTATTACCTCAAAAACTGTGTATGCAATATACAAAACTATAAAAGAAATCAAAAATGAAACTGCTTGTTTAGGATTTAAGAATGAGTAACTTATGATAAAAAAAAGATAGAAAATCATTTTTAAACCAGTGATGAGGATAAATCTACTCGAGAATTTTGAATGGCTTTGGGTGGAAAGTTTTATTAATAAAAAATGTATTAGGGCCGTTAAAACTGACATTCCAATTAAAATTAACCAATATACTGGAAGATAATTCGCCGAAAAAACAGTTTTAAACAATACAAACGAAACAACAGCTATAATAAGGGTGAAAATAATGTTCTTTATAAGTATTTTTGTTATTGGCTGCATTAAAACTTTTAATTTATTATATTACAAATGGTTAAATTGCTTTTTACCTGAAGGTACTGCTAAATTACAGTTGCTGAAAAATAGCAGCTCCCCAAATCTAAAATGAAAAGTTATTTTACGCCGGTTGTGTTATCTGTTTTTACAAATGGGGTTGTTTCTTCGCCCATATTACAATTTCCGGTGAATTTTGAACCAGGTTCAATAGCTAATTTTTTGGTAGTAATGTCACCGAAGATTTTTGATGTAGCTTTAAGAGAAAGTAATTCGCTAACTTTTATTTTGCCTTTTATTTCGCCAAGTACTTCGGAGTTTTTACAAACAATTTCGCCATGAATTTTACCTGTTTCTCCAATAACAAGTTTCCCTGTAGTACTTAAGTTTCCTGTTAATGATCCATCAATTCTAATATCTCCGTTTGAGGTTATATCTCCTTTTATTTCAGTACCAACTCCAATAAGGTTTATTGCGGCGGTTACTTCTGTCTCATTATTTTTTGCCATATCTTGCAAATTTATGGTTTTACTTAATCAAGTTTGTTGGAAAACGACAAATATAAATAAATTATTTTTTAACCTGTGATTAAAAGTTATCTCAAATGTACTTATAAAATAATTAATTGTATCTAAACTGCTTATTAATTAAAGCTGAGAGATATTTATTCCGAAGATCAACTCGGAAAAAATACTGTTTGAATAATTTGTATAACCAACTCGAACACCCGTATTTAATGGAAAAATCATACGCAACAAATGGTAATCAACAGATATTTCGAATCCATAACTCATCAAATTATAGTTTGCCCAAAATATTGTATTTGTATTATTATCGAGTGCTCTGAATTTATTATTTGCATAATTAAAGAAAAGATCTCCTTTTATTCGTTTTATGTAAGCCACGGGTCCAATGCTCCAATCGGGATAAGCAACTGGAAAAACATAATCAATATTAAATTTTGATAACTTTTCTGTTCTAAATTCTTTTATACCATGCGGAAAACTAAAATTAGTTGCTAAAAGATACATCTCCGGTTCCTGAAACTGGTAGCCAGCATTAAGTTTTATTCCATGGTTCTTAAAAAACCCTGGTAAATAAACTGATCCATCAAAATTAGCCATAAATCCGAATAACTCATTCTCGAGTGGAGTATTAAATAATTTTATATCAACCAATAGTCCTGCCCGGGGCTGAATGTCTCTTGTTGAAGTTCGTTTTAACCAATAAAATAATATCTGTTCATTAAAAAAAGCATTACCAGAAATGTAATAATCATCAACATAATTATAGTAATATGAATTCTGAAAATCAATATTAAGTCGCGGTATAAAACCTCCAACCATATTTCCGGAGGAAATATTTACCGGAATGTAAATATCAAGATTATAAGAGAAGTCGTTATAGCTTAGCTCTGGAAACCAAGTGGTGTTTTCGGGCGCAAAATATTGATGCAAATTGCCATAATTAGCCGAGAATTTAAGGACAGGCAAAAGTCCTTTATAAATTATAGATGTTTCAAAATAATGATGTCCGTTTTTATAAGCATAACCAACCACTGTTTCTGTTGTACTAAGTTTATTTTGAGATAAAAGCATTATCCCAGGATGAATAATGGTGGTTAATTTTTCTGGTTCTGTTAAAAACCCATTAAGTGTTTCGTTTGAATAATCAAAATAAAAAGGAGTCCAGCTATGAAAACTAAATGTGCTCAACAGTTTATAATACCTTCGTACAGGATATTTTACCGATGATAATTCTTTACCCCTGTCATTTTCTGACTCCTGATTGGTTAATGCTTCAGAAAATACCATCTCGTTCTTTTTTGTGTCTAAAATCTTCCATAATCCTCTTTCTATGGGAATCACCCCTAACCTATTTCCCTGCGAAGAATATTCTGCAACAATAATATCTTTGTTATTCTTATCAATACAAAAATTGGTAATCCCCGATGCAGAGAGTGATATCTGATATTCTTCCTTTGTTACTGGATCAAACACACAAACCTCATCGTTGCCATTTTTTGTTGAGTGGAAAAAGAGATAGTTATTCGATGGTATAATTCTCTGTATATCTGCGCTTTCAGATTGCAAAACCATTTCCCTCAACCTATTTTCGAAACTATACTTTGAAACCTGCTTACCATTATTATCTGTAAGCTCAATCAGATAAATGCTTTTTGAATCGGCTGTCCATTTGGGCCTCATTATAAAATTAGAGCAAGGAATCCGATAGTGAACTTCACCGTTGAACGAACTTATAACAGTCAAAAAATACTGATTATCAGGAGTAACCTCAACTACGGCAATTTTGTTTGCATCGGGCGAAATATCTGGACTAAAATAACGACTTTTTAAAACTACCGTCCGTACTTTTTTTGTTTCGATATTCATCATTTTTATGGAGGAATACTCTTTGTTTTGCCATCGAAAATGAGGTTTATATTCAGCCCATACTAAAAACTTTTTTGCCACAGAAAAATCTTCGGAAACCAATACACCTGGTTCAATAATTATTGATTCGCTTTCGGGACTAATAATTACAAACTGAGGAATGTGGTTTAATCCTTTTTTTAAGGCAATTACCTGGTTTGTATCGAATGAACCCGGGTTGATATAATCTTCGTACTGTTTAATTTTGTATTGCTGAAAAGGAATTGGTCGGATTGGTGGATTTCTTTCTTCTTTTTTAATATAAACACTATCAAGGTAATTAAGCGTTTCATTATATAACTGCTTTTGATTTAACCCGGTCTGCTTTTTTAATCCTAATGAAAAAGCCAATGGTGTTGGAAAAAGAGAATAGGAATTTCGTGCAACAAAGTTATGAGTTGAACTCACTGCTTTATTTCCATATTTTGTTCTGAGATAAGCAGTTAACTGATATCCAAATTCATAATGGTTAGGTACATATTGATTATACGAACCGAAGAGCATTTGATCTAAACTAAACCATTTTTCGTCGCTCAATAAATGCGTTTTTATGTTTTTTTCGAATGCGGGAGATCGCCCGCGACCAAATTTTCCAAAAGCTGTTTCAGTACATACAGCATCACCTTCGTAATACCACATGGGCAATTGGCCTGCAGTCATTCCTACAGCCATCTGACCAAATAGAATACCCAGAATTTTTGTTATTCCCTGATCTAACTTATCAATTTGAACCACATGGCGCAACTCATGAACGCACAAATGTTCTAGCCATGGATCGGGCAATAGATCCTGCGATGGTGTTGCATATAATTCCATTCTTTTCGGAGCCCAGCTTACATAACCATTCGACCGAATGGTTTGATTATGCACAACAACCGATATTTTTTTGGGTTGATGGTCTAATGATTGACTTGCGGAGAGATAATAACTCTCAAGGATATTAGCTATCTTTTGAGCTTCTGCTTCGTATTTACGATCAAAAAGTACCTGAAAGTGGTTGGTATTAATTTGACTCCATTTAATATTTGCAGGCTCTTGCCCTGTTGAATAAAACTGAGCAAAAATCTTATTACATAAAAAAATAACTACAATAAGCAATATGAACCGAAGTTGTTTGCCCATTTATATTTATTGGATAATTATCTTTTGGCTATAATAACCCATGTCTGTTGATAAACGAATTACATAAAAACCGCTTGCAATATGTTGAACAGAAATCTGATCCATAAACCCTCCTTGCTGCTTATAATCTGCCTGCTCCAAAACAATCTCTCCTTGCAGGTTAATTAATTCAATCTTTATATTTGTTGATTTTAACAATTTGCCAGATATTGAAATATTATCTTGCACAAGATTAGTGATTGCAATATTTTCAAATCCATTGTAAGCAAACTCGGTACTCATTGGATCGGCAATAGTAAAATGATATTCGTCACTTAATAAAATGATATTATCAGAAATATCGTATCCGGCAATTTTAAAATAGATTTCAGTTCCGATTGGAAACTGGCTAATTATACCACTGTATGTATTTCCGGCCGCTGACATAACTATTCTGTTCGAATAATTGCCCGAAGTATTGCCCCAAATAATTCTTACCTGATTAACTTTGTTTTGAGAATCAGTAATCGTAGCAAAAACCGTTGTTGTACTTAATGAGTTTGGTGTAATAGGATTTGTATTGATGTTACTCACATTAAGCTCAGAAACCGAAGTCTGATCAACTTTTAGTTCCAGGTAAACAGGCAAATGATCAGACATATTATACAATGCCTGAGCTACAGATGAAGGAACTGAGGTATTTGTTGAAATATTAATTGAGCTGTTAAATGCATTTCCATCCTGACCGATTGCTTTATAAGATCCGGAAACAAATGCAACTTTCTGTGTGCCATTCATGATATAATCTGAGGCAAGAATAAAATCAAACCGATCATCCATTCCGCCTCCTGCATGGCAATCGCCACTCACATGTGTTGATTGGGTATGAACAAACCGGTAATTGTAATTATTATTCCAATCGCCAATCTGATTTGCCGGATCGTAAAATTTATAAAGAGAATTTGATGGATTAATTAGTTTCTGAAATGCTCCTTCGGATGAAGTATATAAATTTAAATCACCCATAAAAAGATAATTTCCCGGTATTCCTAAATCAGTAAGGTAATCCATAACGATTCCTGCTTCCACAACACGCTCCTGAACATCTTCGGAATAACTGCCTGCTTTAAAATGAGCAACAATGCAAGTTACAAAGGCTGTGTCATTCGTAGTTGCCAGGTCGGGGGCATTGTAATAAAAGGTATAAACGTTATAAACCTTATCGGTGGAAATATTAAAACTTATAGGGGTATGCTTTTTAAGTTTTAATTTTTGTGAATTATAAAAAATTGTGTTTGCCAGATAAGTCTGCGGAAAAGGAGTACGACTATAATAATCCACTCCATCAACATTCAATGCATTGTTCAATAAATAAGTCGCATCATCAGTCATTGGATACGAATTATTTCCATCGAGTTCATTAACACTAAAAATATCGGGTTTAACATACTTTATTATAGTTTTTAGATACCCGTTTTTTGCATCAACTGCATTATTTACGCTTGTACAATACGATGTGTTTTTGCCATAATACAATAAGTTATAATGCATTACTTTTAATGTGTCCTGGGCCTTAGCATAAATGCTTATCAATACTATAGAAACTAAAAAAAATCGTTTTACATTCATCTTTGCAATATTCCTTTTATTAGATTTTTGTAGCCTTGTATCCCTTTGCTGAAAGGATTTGAATCAATTTATCTCTGAAATCACCCTGAATAATAATTTCTCCATCCTTAATTGTTCCTCCAACGGCACATTTTGATTTAAGAAATTTTGCCAGATCTTTTAAATCTTCCTCTGTTCCAATAAATCCGTTAACAACCGTTGCCTGTTTCCCTTTTGATCGGGCTTTTGAATCCATATAAATTTTTAAACGTTGTTTTTCCGGATTAAGAGTTACCTGCTCTTGTTGTACAGATTCTGTTTCATAGTTAAAATCTGGATTTGTACTATAAACAATATCTTTTCTATCTTTCCATTTATTCGTTTTCATAACGACATTTTATAATAATTTGAAAACCAACAATAACTACCACGTTTCAGAATTGGCTAAATTAAAGATTTTCGAACCAAAATGCTGCTTTTACAATAAATTTTTTATAATTGAGGCAATATTTTAAATGAATAATCATTAATAAAAATAAATTAAATTAGTTTTGAGATCTAAATTTTAAATTACAACCCATGAACAGATACAAAATTATTAATCTGGTAACCGGCTGGATCGTTTTCTTAATAGCATCAATAGTTTATTTGTTAACTATTGAACCCACCACAAGTTTTTGGGATTGCGGAGAATTTATTGCCACCGCTTTCAAGCTTGAAGTAGGCCATCCTCCTGGTGCTCCGGTTTTTATGATTCTTGCCCGATTCTTTTCATTGTTTGCCAGCGATGTTACTCATGTTGCGCAGATGGTAAACGCCATGTCGGCATTAGCCAGTTCGTTTACAATACTGTTTTTGTTCTGGACAATTACACATCTTGCTAAAAGATTTATAGTAAACTCTGATCAGCCAACAACTGGACAACTTGTTGCCGTTATAGGCAGCGGAGTAGTTGGTGCTTTGGCTTATACTTTCTCAGATACATTCTGGTTTTCGGCAGTTGAAGGAGAGGTTTATGCTTTGTCATCATTATTTACCGCGTTCGTATTTTGGGCTATTCTTAAGTGGGAAAACGAAGCTGACGAAAAACATGCCAACCGATGGATAATTCTTATTGCCTACATGATGGGCTTATCAATTGGGGTTCACTTGCTTAATCTTTTAGCTATACCAGCCATTGTATTTGTTTATTATTTTAAAAAATACGAAGTAACCCGAAAAGGAGTTATTGCTGCGTTTCTTATATCATTGTTAATTCTTGGATCTGTAATGTATATTATTATACCAGGTGTAATAACAGTTGCTACCTGGTTTGAGTTACTTTTTGTTAACGGTTTTGGCCTACCATTTAAATCAGGTGTAATTTTTTACTTTGCTTTAATAATCGGCTTGGTTGTTTGGGGGATTTATTATACCGTTAAAAAGCAGAGAGTAGTTCTTAATACTATACTTGTAGCTTTCACGGTAATCATGATTGGATATTCAAGTTTTACAATGATTGTAATCAGATCATTGGCTGATCCTCCTATGGATGAAAACAATCCGGAAACTGTTTTTAACCTGCTTCATTATCTTAACCGCGAACAATATGGCGACAGACCACTGGTAAAAGGTCAATATTATAGCGCGCCAATAATCGATAGCGAAGAACCTTATACTTATCGTCAGAAAGATGGAAAATATATAAAGTCCTACTCGCTGAACTCAAAATATATTTATGACGATCGGTTTACTACTGTTTTCCCACGAATGTATAGCCCCAAAGAAGAACATGTGAACGAATATGTTAAATGGGGAAATATAAAGGGTAAAAAAATGTCAATTACAGGATATAATGGAGAGCCAGAAACAGTTACCCTGCCCAGTTTTGGTGAAAACCTGCGGTTCTTCTTTACCTATCAAATCGGTCATATGTATATCCGCTATTTTATGTGGAATTTTTCGGGTCGACAAAATGATACTCAGAGCCATGGTGAATTACTCAACGGAAACTGGATTACAGGTATTAATGCAATTGATAATAAGTTGATCGGTCCACAAGAAAATCTGCCTGAATCGATGAAAAACAATAAATCGAGAAACGTTTATTTTATGCTTCCTTTTTTGTTGGGTATTGTTGGATTTTATTACCAGCTTCGTAAGCATTTTAATGATTTTATCGTAGTTTTTCTATTGTTCATTTTAACCGGACTTGCTATTGTTGTTTACCTTAATCAGTACCCGATACAACCACGTGAACGCGATTATGCCTATGCAGGATCGTTCTATGCTTACGCTATCTGGATTGGATTAGGAGTTTACGCATTATTTGATTTATTGAGCAAAAAAGTAAATCAATTACTAAGCGCATCCTTGGTAACATTATTAACATTGGTTTTTGTTCCGGGTATTATGGCTCGCGAAAACTGGGATGACCATGATCGCTCAAACCGCTATGTGGCAAGAGATTTTGCTTACAACTATTTAAATTCGTGTGCTCCAAATGCAATTTTATTTACAAATGGAGATAACGATACTTTCCCTCTTTGGTATGCGCAAGAAGTAGAAGGAATTAGAACCGATGTACGTGTAGTTAACTTATCGCTTTTAAACACCGACTGGTATATTGATCAGATGAAACGTAAAGCATACGATTCAGAGCCCGTGCCTTTCGGATTAGAAAGAGAACAATATATTAACGGTGTTCGCGATATCGTATATATTAACGAACGTATTCCAGATTATGTAGATCTTAAAAAAGCCATCGAATTTGTGGCTGATGACGATAAACGCACCAAATTACAGGTGGGACAAAATGATTGGATCGATTATCTACCTGCAAACAAATTTATTATCCCTGTTGATAAAGAAAAAGTGTTGGCCAATGGAACGGTAAAACAGGCAGATGCGGATAAAATTCTTCCTGAGATTAAAATCACCCTGAACAAAAAACGCATTATGAAAAGCGAATTGATGATTTTAGATCTTCTGGCAACCAATAATTGGGAACGACCAGTTTATTTTGTATCAACTGGAGGTGATGCAGATGTTGGACTCGAAGAATATTTACAGCTCGAAGGATTTGCTTATCGCTTTGTACCTATTAAAACAACAGCCAAAGGATACCTTGATATTGGGCGAATCGATTCAGATAATATGTACAATAAACTAATGAACGAATTTAAATGGGGCAACATAAATGATTCAACGGTTTGGCTCGATCATACCATTACCAGAACGGTTTCGGTAATGAAAGTACGTAATAACTTTACTCGGTTGGCACAACAACTTATGATCGAAGGCAAGAAAGATTCGGCAATTACCGTTTTGGATCGTTGCTGCGAAATAACACCTCATAATTGTATTCCTTACGATTTGTTTTTCCTAGATATTATTGAAACCTATTATCGTCTGGGTGCCAAAGAAAAAGGAGATAGATATGCAGCTGAATTTGCTGATATAACTGAGAAAGAATTAAATTACTATTTTTCTTTGCCACAGAAGTTTTTAGTTACTCTCGATTACGAGCAACGATTATCATTGCATATTTTGCAGCGCTTAAAAGACTATACCAAGTATTTTGGAAATCCGGAGTTAAGTACAAAAATAGAAACCTCCCTGAATAATGCATTTATGATGTATCAGGGAAATTAAAAATATTCTTTCTAAATTTAAAGAAGGTGAAGCGTTTGCTTCGCCTTTTTTTGTTATTTAAACCATATCAATATAACTTTGTTTTACTAAAATTAATTGTGATTAGTAATTAATTTCCTAAAAATCAACTACCTTTGCACGCTCAAATTTAGGTATCATGCAAAAAATCAGAAATATAGCTATTATCGCACATGTCGATCATGGCAAAACAACTCTCGTTGATAAAATGTTGGTGTTGGGTAAACTTTTTCGCGAAAACGAAAACCCAGGTGATTTAATTCTAGACAGCAACGATCTTGAACGCGAACGAGGTATAACTATTTTATCGAAGAACGTTTCTGTTATTTACAAAGACTACAAAATAAACATTATTGATACTCCTGGACACGCTGATTTTGGAGGCGAAGTAGAACGTGTGTTGAATATGGCCGATGGAATTTTATTGTTAGTTGATGCTTTTGAAGGCACCATGCCTCAAACCCGTTTTGTACTGCAAAAAGCTCTTTCGCTAGGATTAAAACCCATTGTGGTTATTAATAAAGTTGATAAACCCAACTGCCGGCCCGAAGAAGTTCAGGAACAGGTTTTCGAGCTGATGTTCAATCTCGATGCAAACGAGGAACAGCTTAACTTTCCAACAATCTATGGTTCTGCAAAACACAACTGGATGTCGGCTGACTGGAAAAACCCATCAACCGATATTACTCCCTTAATGGATCGTATTATTGAATATATTCCTGCTCCGCAATCATTAGAAGGAACTCCTCAGCTTTTAATTACATCGCTCGATTATTCGCCTTATGTTGGCCGTATTGCCATCGGTAAATTACTTCGCGGATCATTAAAACCCGGGTTGCAGGTTTCGTTAGTAAAACGCGATGGAACTATTCAGAGAACAAAAATTAAAGATTTACTAACTTACGAAGGATTAAGCAAGAAGAAAACAGATCTTGTAAAATCAGGGGATATTTGCGCGTTGGTTGGAATCGAAGATTTTAGTATTGGCGATACCATTGCGGATTATGAAAACCCAGAAGGACTTGATCCTATTGCTATTGATGAGCCTACCATGAGTATGCTTTTCACAATTAACAATTCTCCGTTTTTTGGCCGTGATGGTAAATTCGTTACCTCGCGCCATTTAAAAGAACGTCTTGACCGGGAACTGGAAAAAAACCTTGCCTTACGTGTCGAAAAAACAGATTCGGCTGATTCCTTTACTGTCTTTGGACGTGGTGTTCTTCACTTATCAGTATTAATAGAAACCATGCGTCGCGAAGGTTATGAATTGCAGGTTGGACAGCCGAAAGTAATTATCAAAACCATTGATGGTGAAAAGTGCGAGCCTATTGAATATTTAACTGTTGATTTACCCGAAGAATACTCTGGAAAAGCCATCGAGATTATTCAGCAGCGAAGAGGTGAGATGGTAAATCTCGAAAGAAAAAACGATCGTATTTTACTTGAATTTTACATGCCCTCGCGTGGTATCATTGGTTTAAAAAACATTATGATGACAGCCACTGCCGGTGAAGCAGTAATAGCTCATCGTTTTAAGGCATTCGAGCCATATAAAGGTGACTTTGATAAAAGAAATGTGGGTGCACTTATTGCCATGGAAACCGGTCAGGCAATTGCTTATGCACTAGATAAGTTGCAAGACAGAGGTAGGTTCTTTGTATCGCCTATGGAAGAAATCTATGAAGGACAAGTCGTTGGTGAAAATAACAAATCAGGTGATTTGGTTTTAAATATTACCAAAACCAAAAAACTTACGAATATAAGAGCTTCAGGTACTGATGATAAAGTAAGACTTGCTCCTCCAACAAAATTTTCACTCGAAGAGGCACTTGAATATATCCAGGAAGATGAATATGTTGAGGTTACGCCTAAATTTATCCGATTGCGAAAAATCTATTTGAAAGAACACGAACGCAAAAGACAACCTAAATAATCATAAACTAACATTATTTGGCTGTTAAAGGTTGTACTTTCTTGCAAAATCGATAAGTATTTCCGCATTTTTTTCAGGATTATCTTGTTCTAAGTAAATTGGGAGAACTGTTCCTTTTGCTCTGCTATCAACTCCAAAACTATAACTTTTGTCATAGTAGGTTAGTGTAATATCAGCAACAACATCTAATTGGTCATTTTTAAGACATTCCAACGCGTGTTTTACATGTTGGCCCCCCAATCGTTTACCAATTTTTAAAATGCAATTTTCGAGGTGAATCTTGTCAAATCCGGCATATTCGTTTACCAATCTTTTTATTCGTTCGCTTTTATCTAGTTCCATCTTTAAAACTGGTGCTTCCCTCATTTTTTGAAAAAGCTCATTAGGAATCCAGTTTGAACCGATTGAATGACTCTCGTCTTCAATCCAAATTGGTTTTTCGGGATCCAATTTTAAATAATCAAAAATGAGGTTGTTTTCAAATTGCTCATTAGGCAACTGATTGTTTTGTCCCAATGCACCAAATGCCGATCCTTTGTGATTTGCAATCAGTTCAAGATCAAGAATCTGTTCTCCTCTTTCTTGGATTTTCTTCAGAGTTTCTGTTTTACCGCTTCCGGTTAATCCGCCAAGTATAATTAATCTTTGAGCCTCCGAAAGCTTAAGTTTTCCAAATCGCCTATATGATTTATATCCACCGACCAGCGTATAAGACTTAATTCCAAGCATATCAAATAACCAAGCCATACTTGCGCTTCGCATTCCACCTCTCCAGCAATAAACCAATAATTGGTTATTTGTGGAAAGTTCCATTGCTTTTTGGGCAAAGTTCTTCATTTTGGGGCCAACAATTTCGAGACCTTTTATAATGGATGTATTTCTGTCAATTTGCTTGTATGCTGTACCAACAATTGCGCGCTCATCATTATCAAACAAAGGAATATTAAGCGCTCCAGGAATATGACCAAAATCGAACTCCTTAGGTGATCGAACATCAATTATCTGAATTGTTTTGGATAATTCTAGAAACGTTTTTATATCTACTTTTTGGACCATTTACAAAAAAATAAAAGAGAAATTCTTTACAAAGTAAATAGAATTCCTCTTAACTAACGCTTTATTATAAGATTAATCTTCCAAAAAACTACCTAATATTGATCTGCCCTCTTTACGCGATGCGGGACCGAACGTTGATAAGCGTTGTATTAATTTACGAATGGGCATCGATTGTAGCCAAACTCTTCCGGTTCCTTTAAGTGTGGCAACGAACAATCCTTCGCCACCAAAAACCATTGATTTTAAGCTTCCTGTAGTTTCTATATCAAAGTCAATTTGTGGTTCATAGGCAACTATGCATCCGGTATCAATTCTCAATATTTCGTTGTTTAACATTTTTTCGACAATTGTTCCACCAGAATGGATAAAAGCCATTCCATCACCTTCTATTTTTTGTAAAATAAATCCTTCGCCTCCAACCAATCCGGCACCTAATTTTCTGTTTAGATGGATGGATATTTTTGTGCCATATGCTGCACATAAAAACCCATCTTTCTGCACAATTAGTTGTCCGCGAATAAGATTTAGATCAATTGGAATTATTTTACCCGGATATGGAGCTGCAAAAGCAACTTTGCGTTTACTAAAACCCTGATTTGTAAAATGAGTCATAAAAATCGATTCTCCTGTTAATAATCGACTGCCTGCAGATAAAACCTTGTCCATAAGGCTCTGGTTGGGAGTCGATCCATCACCCAGTTTTGTTTCAAAAGTTATTCCTTCTTCCATAAACATCATTGATCCGGCTTCAGCTACAACTGTTTCTTTTGGATCTAGTTCGATTTCTACAAACTGAATATCATCACCAACAATTTTATAATCTATTTCATGTGATCTCATCCCTTTTATTTCCTCCGTTAAATTTTATTGCCAAGTTATTCAGAAAACCATTTAATCAACACTTCTTTTATTTCCTCTATTCTCACAGGTTTAGCAAGGTAATAATTCATACCGCTATCAATTGCTTTCATTTTATCCTCTTCGCGAGCATTTGCTGTCATAGCAACTATTGGCGTTTTAAATCCAAGGCTGCGGATTTCGGCTGTAGCTTCTAGCCCATCTTGTTCAGGCATCATAATATCCATAAAAATGATATCATAACTTCCTTCCTTAACTTTTTTAACACAATCTTTTCCGTTTTGAGCTAATATAATTTCGTATCCAAGATTTTTAAAAATTGTTTGAGCTACTTTTTGGTTAATAATATTATCCTCGGCTACAAGTATTTTGATGTTCTTTTTGAGTTTATTAAGATCAGGTAGTTCTTTATCTGTAACCTTTAGACTGGTAAAGTTTTCGATTAATACCTCATAAACCTCAGAGGCTTCATATGGCTTAATAAGATAATAATCAACTCCATTCATTTTACATTTTACATAATTTCCGGGTTGATCGTTCGAACTAACAATCATTATAAGCATCTTAGAGGAAAGACCTTTCTCGTAAATTTTTCGGGCAAGTCCTATTCCATCAAACTCGGCACTATCATTTATTACTAATAGATGCAGCTGTTTGTCACCAGGCTTCAAGCCTCTTTCTAAACGACCAATAACATCTACTTCGGGAGTAATTTCTGAATTATTTGTTTCGAAACTTTTAAATGTGTGTAATAAAATTTTATCCTCATCCGGATTGTTATTTATTATTAAAACGTTTATTTCGTCATAATCGCTAATGTGAGAAAAATCCAGGTCTTTTTTGATTTTTTCATTCGAATAAACTTCGATTGTAAACGAAAATTTAGAACCAGTATATTGAGGATTTGTTGATATACTCGATGGACTTTCGACCCAAATTTTCCCACCCATTAACTCTACCAATTGTTTTGAAATGGTTGTTCCCAGACCTGTACCTCCAAATTTTCGCGTTGTAGAACCATCTGCTTGAGAAAAGGATGAAAATATTTCCTTAAGTTTTTCGTGAGGAATACCAATACCTGTGTCTTCAATATCAAATTGAATTATAACCCTACCTGATTGAGCTTTAACCATTTCAACATTAACCAAAATTTTTCCTTCTATGGTAAACTTTATCGAATTGCCAATTAAGTTTGAAATCACCTGCCTTAATCGAAACGGATCGCCAATAAGTTGGTCTGGCACATTGCTTTTAATGGTTTGAATTACCTCAATGCCTTTATCTTCGGCTCTTAACCTAAATAACGAAACTGTTGATTCAACCTCTTCGCGAAGATTAAAAGGTGTTTCTTCAATAACCATTTTGCCGGCTTCAATTTTCGAAAAATCAAGTATATCATTAATAATTGATAATAATAAATCAGCAGATTTCTTAATAATATGAACCGCTTCGGCTTGCTTATCTGTTAGGTTGGTTCCACCTAATGCATCGGCCATTCCAATTATTCCATTTAAAGGGGTGCGGATTTCATGACTCATTTTAGCCAAAAACTCAGACTTGGCTTTGTTTGCGGCGATCTCTCTTTTTCGTGCATTTTCAATTGGGGTAATATCAATAAAAGCTTCGAGCGAATATTCCTCGTTTGCAACATGATATTTTACCTCTTTTTTATAAATAATTATTTCATTATCATTATCGTCGTAATAAATGTATTGGTTAAGATTATCTGTGTAACTAAAAGAATCCTTATCCTGAAAATTACGTGAGATTAAGAACTGATCTGATAACGATTTGCCAACAATATCGCTCTCTTTTTCGAGTGAAAAAGTTTTTATCGCTGTTTTATTTATACTTCTAACGATTCTTTCTGTATCAAGCATCATTATACCTATAGGCAACGATTCCAATATTTCTTTGAATGCCGCTTCTGACTTTCGTATTTGACTTTCGGCAGTATTCTTTTTAAAAATTAAGTAGAGAAGAATACCTATTAGAATCAGAAAAATGAAAATAGTTAATACGCTTACAAGTATTATTTTTCGAATAATCGACCCTATTACAATTCTCGTTTCAAGAGAAAATCCAACACCAAAATCTTTACTTAAGATCCGTACCGGATGATATACTGAAATTAAATTGCTTCTGGTTCCGTTATTAATTACTTCGTTTTTTACAGTCCCTTTAGTTTCGTTCTGAATATCATTAAAAATTTTATCTGTTTGAGTAATAAAAACTGAATCTCGAGAGAGGTTATTATTTAATAATTTTCCCTCCGAATCAATCGTCCACTGCCAAACAGTATTTCCTAAATGGTAGTTCTCAAAAATCTGTTTTAAATAATCATTAATATCAATCTTAATAATAATATTTGCCACTGTGCGGTTTTCGGAAAAAACAGGTAGTATATAATTGTACGATCCATCGGGATTAAGCGAAACCTCCTCGCGATCATTTAGTTCCTTTTGCTTTTGCGCTAAATAATAATCGGTAATAAAATGATTTGTTTTATCCTTAAATAAGCTAAAAACATTTTTATTGTTATCAATTATTTTGATGTTTTTTATAAGTTTCTGATATTTAAAATAAAACAGCTCCAATTTTCTTATACGCAGTTCTTTCTTTTCTTCAGAATCAAAAAAATTGGCAATGTCGGTTGAAAAAACAATGTAATTTATTTCGTTTTCGAAATCATACCCTGATCGCTCTATTTCCCAGGTACAAATTTCAACTTGCTTTTCGAGAATATCTGTATGAAATGCAACTTGTTGATTATAAAAATAATAGTAAAAATAGATATTAACTCCTACAATAACGAGGAGAACTGCTATTAAACTAACGTAGAATTTTTTCATAGGATTTATTGCTTTTCAAATTATTATTATCGAAAAACCTCAAATTTTTCAACCATCCAATTTACTAAAAAATACTTTTCCCCTATAACAATTATGACCAATGGTCGAGTTAGTATGTTGAACTAATAGTAACTATTTACAAACGATGTTTTGTTTCTTTTTCAGTAAAAATACTGATATAATTCTGATACCTTAATTCACTTATTTTTCCTGATTTCACTTCTTCAACAACCTCACATCCAGGCTCATGAACATGTGTGCAATTATAAAATCTGCAATTTTTAGATGCTTTAAATATTTCAGGAAAATAATGAAATAACTCATCCTTTTTAATATCAAACAAACCAAATCCTCTTAATCCTGGAGTATCAATAATATAACCCCCAAAAGATAGTTCAAACATCTCGGCAAATGTTGTTGAGTGTTTGCCCGATTTATGATAATCCGAAATCTTTGATATTTTTAAATCGAGCGAAGGATCAATGCTGTTTATTAGCGATGTTTTCCCAACTCCCGAAATTCCGGTAATAACACTTACTTTATCTTTAAGCAAGTGTTCAATCGTGTCAATATTTATTTTCTTTTCAACCGATATTTTATAACAACCATATCCAATCTGTTGATAGATATCTACTAAGTAGTCCATATATGCTTTTTGGCCGGCATCATAAAGATCTGTTTTGTTGAATATCAATTTTGCTGGAATCTGGTAGGCTTCAGCAGTTATTAAAAAACGATCGATGAATAATGGATATGTTTCAGGAGAAGCAACTGTTACCATTAATACTGCTTGATCTAGATTTGCTGCAATAATGTGTGTTTGCTTCGAAAGGTTTGTTGCCTTTCTGATTATATAATTATTTCGGGGTAATATACTACTTATCAGCCCCTTTTTATCATTTTCATTCAACTCAAAATCAACATAATCGCCAACAGTAATTGGGTTTGTGTTTTTTATCCCATCAATACGCATTTTGCCTCTAAGATTACACAAATAAACCTCGCTTGTTGCAATATCCTTCACCGAATACCAACTTCCTGTTGACTTTAAGACAAGACCTCTTTTCAATTTCCTGACATTAATTTGTAATCTACGAAATTATTAAATATTAGCTATTATTCCCATATTTGTTATTCAATAAATATATAAATTATTAAAATTGATAACTGATGTCAAAACAAATTCTTTCTTATAATGTTAATGGAATCAGATCAGCTATTACAAAAGGGTTTTTAAGCTGGTTAAAAGATTCTTCCCCAGATATAATCTGTTTGCAAGAAACAAAAGCTAGCCCAGATCAATTAGATACAGAAATTTTTAAGCAGTTAGGCTATTACAATTATTGGTTTTCTGCACAAAAAAAAGGATATAGCAGTGTTGCTGTTTTTACTAAAACAAAGCCAGATAACATTTTCTATGGTCTGGGAATCGATAAATATGATTTTGAAGGGCGCACGATAAGACTCGATTTTGGAGATATAACGCTTATAAACTCTTACTTCCCATCAGGTACAACTGGAGATGTTCGTCAGGATTTTAAGATGGACTATCTCAGCGATTTTAAAAAATATGTCGACAAGATTAAAGTTGAAAGACCAAAAATAATAATTAGCGGTGATTTTAATATCTGCCACAAACCAATAGATATAAATCATCCCGAACGCCATAAGAATTCTTCTGGTTTTTTGCCAGAAGAAAGAGCATGGATGGATGATTTTATGGAAAGTGGGTTTGTTGATTCATTCAGAGAGTTCAATACTGACCCAAATCAATATAGCTGGTGGAGCTATCGGGCGGGATCTCGTAATAAAAATCTTGGCTGGAGAATCGATTATCATTTGATTAGTCAATCGTTAAGGTCTCACCTAATTGGAGCAGAAATCCTGTCTAATGTAAAACATTCTGATCACTGCCCTGTAAAAATTGATTTGAAGTTTTAGCTTTACTTCATGTTATTATTTAATTATATTTTATAAATATTTGTTTTTTTGGTTTTTAAAAATCAATTATAAATTGCTTAATTCTTAGATTCAAATTAAAACACAACATAAAAATTCTTAAATAAGTAACTTTGAATTTTTTAAATAGTAACTTTTTTGAAATTTATTTTTATCCAATAAAATAATTGTTTAATTTTCAATGTACTAATTCCTTTTATTGTGATAAGGATTATCGGTTTTATCAAATTAGTTTTTTTTGTTGTCTTAATTAGCTCTTCTATTCAAAGTAAGGCTCAAATAACCATTCCGAATACTGTTCCTATTGCTTCGCAGGATAGTGTAATTTATTATTTAATCGAGCAAGGAAAAAAATTAACAGATAAAGATTCAATTAATGCAGATCTTTACTATTTAGAAGCTTCACGATTATCTGACAGCCTTAATAAAACAGAAAAATTTATTGAATCTCTTTATTTTTTAGGTATTCATTATTATACCTTTTTCAATTATGCTAAATCATTAGAGATCTTTTCAGTATTGCTTGAAAAACACAATCAGAATCTTTCAGATAAAATGAGAGCCGATATTCAGCATTATTTAGGACTTTCTCACATTAAATTTGAAAACTACGATCGATCATTATACTATATTGAAAAAGCCCTTTACTATTACGAAACAAAGAACGAAAAAGCCGAAATAGCAAAGATTTATAAGAATCTGGGAAATATTTATCTGTTTTTAAATAATGAAAAACTCGCTCTTCCTGAATACCAAAAAGCTTTGTTGCTTTATCGGGAATTAAATGATGAAGAAGGGATAGCCATGTGTTACAATAACCTGGGAATGATTTTCACCAAACTTGGGAATGTGTCAAAAGCACTTGAGTATTTTAATCAAGCTCTTGAGATTAAAAAAAGTCTTAAAAATTTATCTTCTTATGCAAATACCCTTGGTAATATTGGAGATTCATATCTAAGCATTTCAAATTATGATAAGGCAATTAGTTTTTTCAATGAAGCCTTAAATATCATGATAGAAATTAATAATCCAAATGGGTTAAGCGAAATTTATAACTATCTAGGCAATGCTTATATAAAAAAGGGCGATTATAAAAAAGCTTTTGAATTTCTCTACCAGGGTAAACGAATTTCAGAAAAATATAATTATAAACAAAGACTAACCAATAATTACCGATTATTATCCGAAGCCTACTATGGAATGGGCGATTACAAAAATGCAATCGAAAACTATAAAACCTATAGCCTTATTAAAGATTCGGTTTGGGAAGCTATGTCAAATCAGCGATTAGCAGATTATAAGATAATTTATAAAAATATTCAAGCCGAAAACGAAGTTATAGAAACAGAAAAGAAATTTCAAAGGCAACGTGATCAGTTTTTCCTTATTCTCGCCATACTATTTTTTACCCTTGTTTTTATAGCAATTTTGTTGTGGCAGAACAGTGTGATAAAGAGGAAGAGTAATAAAATACAAAATATAAATAAAGAGCTTGATGAACGAGTACAGAAGAAAACTTCGGAATTACGAATTACACAATACTCTGTTGATCTTGCAGCAGATGCAATAATCTGGATGAAAAATAATGGAAAATTCTTTTATGTAAACGATTCTGCCTGTGCTCTTTTGGATTACAAAAAATCGGAGCTCGAGCAAATGTCTATTTTTGATATTGTACCAGAATTTACAGAAGATCTTTGGCATGAATACTGGAATCAATTAAAGAAAAACAGAACCTATATCATTCAATTATATTACAGAACCAAACTGGGATCAGATATTCCTGTCGAGACCGCTTTTAATTTCAGAGATTTTGAGGGCGAAGAGTATAATTTTACTTTTAGCCGAAACATAACTGAAAGAAAGCTTGCAGAGGAAAAGCTTAAAAATGCCAAAGACAAAGCCGAAAGGTCTGACCAATTAAAGTCCGCCTTTCTTGCAAATATGTCGCATGAGATTCGAACACCAATGAATGCAATTACGGGTTTCACAAATTTATTGATCGACCCGACTATGTCACAGAAGGAAAAAGAAGAGATAGCAGAACTCATTCAGCTTAGTAGTAATGATTTACTGAACTTGATTAACGATATAATTGATATTTCCAAAATAGAAGCTGATGAATTGACTATTAACAAGTCAATATATAGTGTTAATGAAATTTTAAGCGATATTTACAGATTGTATTCTCAAGATATCAATATAAAACATAAAAACCTTCAGCTCACTCTCTGCATTCAGGCCGAAAACAATAATTTTGGTATTTATACCGATCACATTCGATTTAGGCAAATAATGAATAACTTGTTGAGTAATGCCATAAAATTTACAGATAATGGTGAAATATCCTTTGGTTATACAATGATTACTCATGGTAATCACAACCTGCTCAAATTCTTTGTTAAGGACACTGGCATAGGTATTTCTAAAGAAAACATTGAATTGCTTTTTGAACGATACAAGACTTTTAATTCTGACAGGAAAAAAGTTTATAAAGGAACTGGTCTCGGCCTTTCAATCTCAAAAAAATTAGTAGAAATGCTGGGAGGTGAAATAAACGTAGAATCAATAGAAGGATCTGGTTCTACCTTTTATTTTACTCTACCTTACCAAGATTTAAAGATTAATAATTCGACAACAAACGAAAAATTAGTTACTAATAAACAACCCAATTGGCAAAATAAATCTATATTAATCGTGGAAGACACTCCTTCAAACTACTATTTAATAGAAAGTTTCTTAAGACCAACCAAAGCGACTATTTATTGGGCCAAAACAGGTAAAGAAGCTCTTGAACAATTTAAGGAAAAACTATCGATTGATCTTGTCCTTATGGATATTCAACTACCAGGAATTAATGGATATGAAGCCGCTAAAATAATTAAAGCCATTAATGCAAGCACTCCAATTATTGCACAAACAGCTTATGCTCTTTCGGGTGAAAGAGAATTAAGCAAAAATGAAGGTTGTGATGATTATATTTCTAAACCTATTAATCAAGAAAAACTCATTAATTTACTCATCAGCTATTTAGGGGTTTAGAATTTTAATAGCTTATAATATTTGCTTTTCGAAGTTTATATTTTTCCTGCTCTGTTAAATTTCGGTTAAAATTATATAAAGGTTTTTCCCAGGCCCCATACATAGGATTTGGAAGAACAATAAACTTATCGCCAAATTCTTTTTCAAATTGATCAACCAAATCAAAACCATAGTTTTTTGTTCTGTCATCCAATATCTCCGTAAAATCGCCCAAATTATCTCCAATTAAAAGAATTATCTCATAGTTCTTTGCAACTTGTTCCCTTCTTCCTTTTTTGGAGCTATCATCTTCTTTTAATAACAAATGACCGCTATCAGCAAAAGCAAATTTCTCTGATTGCAGGTTTTTTAAGGTTGATTCAAATTCTGAAACACCTCGGTTAGAAATATAAAAAACATCAACACCCATAGATTCAGCATATTCTGTAAACTCAACAGCTCCAGGTAGCGCTTTAGCAATACTTTTTGCTGTCCATTTTGACCAGTTATCATTATTAAAACTCTCACCTGTTTCAATGCATTTACCTTCTGAAGGACTATTGTCTAGCATTGTTTCATCAATGTCAACAATAACAGCTTTTTTTGCGTTAGGATCCATTTTTGAAACCTTTTCACTCAATCTAAATTTTGCCAAATTAAATCCCTGGTAATACAAAGCCCTCATTTCGGCAGATTTTTGATACCATAATACTGACATAATCAAATGATCCTGCTCTGTAATTTCTTTTTTTGTCTCTTCTTTTTTACATGAAACAAAAAGAATAATACCTAGAATAATAACTGCGACTAGCTTTCTCATTGTATTTTAATTTTATTAAGTTGATAAAAATAAGGTTTATTTTTTATTTATTCTTTTTACCTGTAACTTTTTATTCAAATGTTCGTCCTATTTTCGAGTAAGAAATTTTTACAATGACTGTTGAGGAATACAACAAAAGTATTGACTTATATTCTGATAATATTTACCGATTCATTTTAAAGAACATAAAGAATGTTCATGAATCTGAGGATATTGTGCAAGAAACGTATGAAAAGTTGTGGATAAAAACGAGTGATGTTTCGTTCGAAAAAGTAAAATCGTATTTATTCACCACTGCTTATCATACAATGATCGATAAAATAAGAAAAAACAACAAGCTTACTCCTATTGATGATTTTGAAGCGTTTAACCTAACTACAGCAGAAAATTATACTGATTTAAATGAAATATTAACCGAAGCTCTTAATAAGCTTCCTGAAATACAGCGGTCAGTTATTCTTCTACGCGATTATGAGGGGTATTCATATAACGAAATTTCTGAAATTACAGGATTAAACGAATCTCAGGTTAAAGTATATATTTATCGCGGAAGAATAACTTTAAAAAATTTCATTGGTAAGTTAGAAGTTTTAATTTAATTTATTTAATATAAATGATTGCTATTAAACGCAATAATTACGAACAATTCTTTCTTGATTACCTCGATGGTACTCTTTCAAAATCTGAGGTTAATCAGCTTATGTCTTTTTTAAATAGCAATCCTGATTTAAAAAAAGAATTAGATGACCTTGATTTTAAAAAATTAATGCCTGATAATTCCAAATTCACTAAAAAATCTACATTAAAAAAAGAATCAATCCTTGAAGAATCGAAAAACAATAACTTCAACGAGATTTGCATTGCAAGTATTGAGGGTGACTTAAATCAATTTCAGTCTATTGAGTTTGATAACCTTATTCATGAAAACCCTCAACTTAAAAAACATTTGTTGCTGTTCGAAAAAACAAAATTAATTCCCGACATAGCTATTTCCTATAACAAAAAATCATTACTAAGAAAATATCTTGTTGTTCCAAAACAAAAGTTTGGTTATCAATATTTTTCAATAGCTGCATCGGTGATTTTACTAATTGCTCTTTCCTTTTTTGTTCCAAAAAGCATTCATGAAAATCAAAACTTTAATATTGTAAAATCACCATTAAATAAAGGAAACGAAGTATTGGTTTCAAAGGGAAAAAACTTTACATCAAGCACAAAAACTTTAAATATTCAAACCCCTTATACATATCCGGAAAAGTTTTTGTCAGAGAAAATGAATAATAATATAACCATAATAATAGATGATAAAGACCCTGAAAATAGAGAATCTGTTCAACCATTATTTATGCGACCAATTAATTTAGAAACTAAAAAATTTAATAATAATCTACTTGCAGTTTCTACAAATCAATTAAAACAACAACACTCCCAAATCAAAGATGCTCAAAATTATAAATCGATAAAGGATGTTTTGATCCATGCGATTAATAAAAATGTGTTTAAAAAAGATAATGAACTTTCAAAAATAAACACCTATGATTTTGCAAACATAGCCATTACAGGAATGAATAGACTCGCAGGAACAAAGATGAGTCTTAATAAAAAGTATGATTCCAGTGGAAATTTGGCCGAACTTGAGTTTAATTCCAGATTAATTGCTTTTTCGACACCAGTAAAAAATTAATTTTCTATTGTAACAAAATCGAATGTTAAACGTCGTAGAAAAAACAATCATTAAAAACTTAATATTATGAAAAAAATCACACTGCTCCTTTTTAGTTTAATTATTACTTTAGGTATATATGCACAAGAACCTGACTCAACATTAGTTGAAATGAAAGAAGAACTAAATAATAATACTGACACTACGAATATAAGGTTTAAAAGAAAAACCGTTAAAATCATTGATGAAAATGATGAAACCAAGATTTTGGTTAAGAAAAACAAAGATTCGGATTGGGAGTTTTGGAACGAAGACGATGCTCGATTTCAAGGTTCATGGTCAGGATTTTCTATGGGCTTAAGTAATTATATGAATAAAGATTTTTCATTAAGCAGAAACGCTACCGATGAATTTATGGATCTAAACACTGGGAAGTCTTGGAATATGAACTTAAACTTTGCTCAATACAGCATAAACTTAATTAACAATAAATTTGGGCTGGTAACTGGCTTAGGCCTCGAATGGAATTATTACAGATTTGATAATAACAATACCATTCAAAAAGACGCAGATGGCGTAATTATTACAGATACAACCAGTTACTCTGGTTTTAGTGTTGACAAATCCAAGCTTTCGACAACATATGCAACAGTTCCTTTATTACTTGAATGGCATTCTTCTTCAAATCAGGACAGAGGTGTTGTAATTGCTGCCGGTGTAATTGGTGGTGTTAAGCTTGGGTCAAATACAAAAATAGTTTACAAAGAGAATGGAGATACCAATAAGGATAAGAAAAGAGATGATTATAATCTTTCTCCTTTTAAATATGGTGTAACCGCAAGAATTGGTGTTGGAGACTGGCTTGTTTATGGAACTTATTACCTAACATCATTATTTGAAAAAGATAAAGGCCCTGAGCTATATCCTTTTTCTATAGGTATTGCATTATCTTTTGAATAGTTTTAAAGAAAGGCTGAGTTTCAGCCTTTCTTTTTTTTATGATACTCCGAAAATCTTTTAAAATCATATTTTTCATAATTATAATCATCATTCATTTCCTGTGTTAATATTTTTTCTATCTTTAGTTTGATATTTTCATAGGCATGAAAAAAATCTCCCTAACAATCGTTTTTATTCTATTCATTTTGTTCTCATCATCTCAAAATTATGATCTTTATATTCTTTTAAAATCCGACAACAGACCAGATGATACATTAAAAATTAAATATCTTATAGACATTTTTT
>JAVEZW010000004.1:0-45511 GCA_034002805.1 Bacteroidales bacterium
AAAGCTAAATCATTGCAAAAGGCTAAAATCAGGTTTCTTGAACAGGCCGATCCGTTAAAATCACATCCTTATTATTGGTCGGGCTATGTTGCCATTGGAAACAAACTCCCTTTATTTTCGAAACAATATCCTATTTTAATTGGAGGTTTATTAATGATAATAAGTTTATTGTTTATTATATATAAAAAATTTATAAAATAACCGACTGTAATTATTAATCGAGTTTATTCAATATTGATTTTGCCAGTTTGGCATTGAATTGATTCCTAATAATTATTTCTTCTAATAGCTTTTTAGCATCATTTGTATTCCCTAATCTAAGATTTACTAATGCCAAATACCACATAGATTGCTCGTAAAACAAATGATCCTTATTCTGTGTCAGCAATAACAAGTTTTGTTTAGCATTATTAAAATTACCAACTTCAATTTGTGAAATTGAAAGATAAAAAGCTGCCATTATCTCCGTGCGATCATCATTAATAATATTTTCAAATATCCGAATTGCTTCTTCGAATTGTTTGTTCTCGTAGTTTAAAAATGCGTGAGAATAAATCAGGTTTTGAACATCCTTATTTGTTTCATTACGCAAAACTACAAAGGCCGGGTAAGATTGATAGTATTCGGCAAACAGAATCTGTGGATCCAACGTTTTATTAGTTCTGGTAGCAAAGAAATATACCATTAACATTGCCATAATAGCTGCTGCCAAAGGCCAAAACACAATACTACGCAACCTGCTTTTTCTCTTACTATTATTATCATTCATTATGGTTTGTATGGTAGATCGGAGCTGAATTACATCTTGTTCGAGAATAGCATTATTAAGGTTATTACTTAATAGAAAATCCTTTTGCAACTCTTCGTCAGTAGCAAGATTACTTTCAAAGTTTATTTTCGTTTGCCCGTTTAGTTCGCCAAACAAATACTTTTCTATTAATTTTCGATTAATCATAGTATTTTTTCCCGAAAGCAGGATCACTTTTTATATTACTAATCAACTGCTGTTTACATTTATACTTACGAGTGTGAATATAGGCTTCCGTAGTTTTCAGCATTTCGGCAATTTGCTTAACCGGAATTTTTCGTAAGATCATATCTAATATTTTACGACAAATTTCACCAAGTTTATTATAATGTGATTGGTATAACCGATACTCATAGTTTTTCTGTACCTCAACATCGTCTGGTTCATAGGAGTTATCGGGAATTGTAAAATTTGAAACATCATCCTTTAGTAGATTCCCATTAGTTATTTGCTTTAGAAAAATATGTCGGCAAATTCCAAAGATATAATCAGGAAATGAGTTGATAGTTACATTCTGTTCTTCCTTAATTTTTCTATATACTATAACAAGTGATTCCTGAAAGCAGTCTTTTGCATCTTCATCTGATCCTCCAGATTTGAGTACAAACTTTTTAACTCCCGGGAAACAATTATTATAAATGTACCTAAGAACATCTGGTGTTTGGCATCGCAATCCTTTGATTATTTCCTCAGTAGTATAGGAGTTCAAAATATCTGCAGATTATTAATGGTTGATTTTTTTTTGGAATCTAAAATAAATAAAATTGTGGTCAACTACCTAAACTACCATGTTTTTTTTGTAAGAATAATGATTAATTAACACCTAACAGGTTGATTAATTTGTATATCATTCTTTAGATTCGTTAAAACAATCAGTGAGGGTTTCCAGAAGGATGCAGGAAGTTACAACTATGATCTGAAACTGAATGTTAAAAACTGGCCAAAAGGAGCCTACCAGATTTTCATATACGAGGGTTTCTCAACTGTTGTAGCTAAATCAACATTCAAATTAGAATAAGCAGTATAGCAAACAGTAAAGTATTCCTACAAATGTTTAGTTAGTTAAAATCACCCATTCCGAAAACATTACCCGATGAGTCTTTCTCGGGTTGCCAGGTTCGTACATGTATAATTGGCAAATCGGGATTGTTTAAATCAACCATTAAAAACAAATAACCCACATCGCCATAGTTGGATGAATAGTAGTTTTGTCGTATTTGTACTCCATAAATATCGCCACCTTTACCTGATTTACGTATCTCGCTTTCCTCGAACTTAATATTGATATACTCCTTGCTGTTGAATGAATAGCTCAGGTTTTTCAGGTATTGCTCTTTACTTTGTCTATTGAATTTGATTATCTTGTTGTTTTTATATTGATTGTCTGCGTTACCTATGACTTTTACCATCGATCCGGTAATAATCAGTGCATCGTCGGCAAAAATGGATTCAATATAATCTAATCGCTTAAGAGCATAGGCTGTTTTGTAATGTTCAAGAAATGAAATTAAAATAAGCTTGTCTTTTTGTTTCCAGGCATCTTTGCTTAAAATATCGTGCAACGCACTTTCCGATAAGGCAAATGACAGGTTTGAAATTTTACAGTTATCGTTAAAATAGAGCACTACATCTTCGACAAACTGTTTGCTGTTGGCCTTAAAGCTAAAACTCATCGGTATGGATCGGCAGATAACTGCATCTCCAAATTTTACAAATTCGAGGTTGGCTTTGGTTAAAATCTTTGCATTACCATACTGAATGAGCTTGTTGAAAATATCAAGTCCTTCAGGTGAAAATTCGTTTTTAACACCATCGTAGTTTTTGGTTTCAATCGCATTAATTACTTTCTGAATGCATTTCTGATAACAAGCAGTGTTTTCAACCTGCTGCAGGTTGAATTCATTCTCTTTTTTTGTTGAAGCAAGATCGGTAATTTTTATCGGTACATTGATATAGCTCTTTCGGAATGGAACCGGTTCAATCTTGCTCATTACATCTTCAATTTCCCGATTAATGCGTGCTTCTCCCTCGAAAATATATTCTGCTTTAAGCTGAACGGTTGCAAGATCCTTTGCCACACCATACAACTCAATAAATCCAGTTCCATCTTTTGCACTAATCAGGTTCGACCAGTCGGTGCCATCCCAATACGAATAATCGAAATTGAGTACTTCTGAACCTTTGTATTTTATATTCAGAACAACTAATTTATAGCTTTCTTCATCCTTTATTTCGGAAACATTGCAGCTTAAACCCGAAAAAATATTATCGATTCGTGAAGGCAACCAGGTAGCCAACAATTGTTCTTTGCCACCCATATCAGTATACAAAATTGCATCACCTGTAGGATGACTTTTAAGCAGTGTAAGTCCCCAGTAGAAATAGCGCAATGCATCGGCGATTTTATTTTCGTTTTCTGCAGTTTCGGCATATTCGGCCAGCTCCAGAATCTTTTGCTTACGTTGTTCAAATATTTTATTTAGCTCTGCGCGTTTAATATACCTGAACACTTTAGCATCAGGCTCATTACTCACAATGATGCGATCGGTATTGCGCAAGGTAGCATCGGAGTATGTTTTTACTATACTGTTAACCTTTTCGGTAAGCTCACTTTTATTATTTACGGTAACTTCCTTTTTGTACAGATCGAAACTACTTTCCACCTGAGTAGAGATCTGACTAATCAGAACCGAAAGCGCTTCGTTATCGGCAGTTTTTAAGGTTGTACCGGAACCTTCGCCCCAAATATAGGTGTTACGGTCGGCTTTAATCTGATCGATGGATTGCGATTTTGCAGTATTAATCAATACTGTAAAAAGAATTAAAAAAAATAGTTTTAGCTTCATGAATGCCAACTTCTAAAGGTTAATATTGATTATAAAGATACAGTTTTTAAAATTATCAAATATTCTATTTATCCTTGACACAACGTACAGAGTAATAATTTTCCTTATCATAGTCGTAGCCTTTACCTATATTGCTTTTATTGTAGCTCATGAACCAGTAACTGACGCCATACATATTGCTCTCACTAGAACTCCACCAGGCACCGCCGTACCCAATGTTGCGGAATTGACCACCGCGGTAGCGTTCACCACCCGGAAGAGCTGAGAAACCATAATCATCAGTTCCATTGCCATTTTTGCCCCATCCGCTTTTGGCTTTTAACCTGGTCACTGATTTACTGCCAACAAAGTCATTTAGCTGTTTCCACTCATCATCACTAGGCAAATGCCAGCCTATAGGACATACCTTGCAAGCAGCTTGCCAATCATAAAGATATCCATACTTAGTTACATTGCTCTGATCGTTGTCGTATGCCCAGTAATTTCCGCTAATTGGTTTATAGGCTAGATTCTCTGCCATCCATATCTGAGTTCCCATCTGAACAATTTTGTAGGTTTTTTCATCTCTATTATCCGTTAAATTTTCTAATTCACTAACATCAAATTCCCAACGTATTTTACCACCCTGTGTAATACTTATGCTTTCTGTAACCTCCTTTTTCCCATTTACCAGCTTTATGTTATGACTGCCAAAGTTCAAAGATAGAGACTGAGGTGTTGCGCCATAGTTTGTGCCGTCAATTGTAAGTTGTGCTCCTGCAGGAGAACTGGTAATATTAACTTCCATACCTGTAGCTAGCTTTTCACTTATATTAAGTGTTTGATTTTCTGTAATGGTAATATTTTTTGTTACTGTACCATAACCCTGTTTTTCGAGTGTGAGTGTATACTCGCCGATAAGCAAATCTTTTAGTGATGCAGGCGTTGTACCGTAACTCACTCCATTTAGTTTTATAGTTGCATCAATAGGCGTGCTTATAATATCTGTTTTTCCTGTTTTTGCTCTTGCGTGTAAACTCAGATTTGCAGTTTCGCCTGCTGAGAATTCTTGCTGTTTTTTATCGCTGTAATACTTGTCTTTTTTCGCTTCGAAAGTATGTAAACCAGGTAGTATGCGGCCAGTATATGTTCCGCTACTTTTACGTTCATCATCAATAAAAATTTCGGCTTCGGGATTTGTAGTTATATTGACAGTAGCAAAGTTGGGCTCCATGGCAATAGTCAGGTTTGTAGTTTGTCCTTCTGTTATAATAAACTCCTCAGTTTTAGAGCTAAACATTACCATTTTTACTGTTGCTTTGTGCTTACCCAAAGGCAGCATTTGAGAAGTATAAGGGGCGTTGCTGTTTGTTGGCACACCATCAATTTCAACAGCAGCTCCTTGCTCGGGAGTAGTATTAATTTTTACAAATCCATGGTTTGGTTTTAGTTTTACTTTCATTTCCTTTCGTGCGGTTTCATTCAATTCGAACTTACCAGCATCAGTATAGTAAAGATTTTTTTCAATCCTATAATTGTAGCTACCCAATTCCATTTTTTTTGTATAGGGCGTTGTTCCAACATATTGCTCGTTTATATACACATCGCATCCTTCGGGTTCAGAATTGATTATTACCCATTGGGTTGGTATCTCAACTTGCTCTATAATAGTTGTAACCTTTGCAGTGGTTAAAACCATTTCGTAAACCGTAGCTTCTTTAATAGGAAGCGGGTAAACATAATCACGGAGCATACCTAATTTAGCATGTTTGATTGTTAACCGTTTTGCCCCTCGAGGAATATACAGCCAATATTCACTTGTTTTAAATTCCGTGGCAGTAATACCAAGCGCATCGCCTTCCCATACAAAACCCTGCTCAGTGGTAACTACTTTAATTACGGCACATTTCTCACCATTTTGGTCTGTTTTGGGATAGTTTACCCGGGCATCGAGGTCGGTCTCGAGCATGCGAAAGGATTTAACGGAGATATTTTGGGAATATGCTAAGCTAACCATAGCTATAAAAAGAAAAACAAGAGCGAGTTTGATTTTCATAAATATTAATTATTAATCTTTAACGCAACGAACAGAAAAACCAGATTGCTTAAGGGGGTGGTAGCTGGAGACATTGCTGATATTGATGCTCATTTTCCGGTACCATGCTAGATTTGCACCGTACTCGGTAGAACTCCACCAGTAACCGTAGCTACCAACTATGCTGTAACTACCATCGTCGTTACGGGAACCACCCGGGAAAGCCGAAAAACCAAAATCGTCCGTACCATTGCCATTTCTGTTCCATCCACTTTTTGCCTTTAGCTTTGTGCCTGGGTTACTCCCCACAAAATTAGTAAGCTGGCTCCATTCTGCATCACTAGGCAAATGCCAACCCGCAGGGCAAACATTTTTGGCCGTTTCCCATGTATAAAGGTAACCATATTTGGCCACATTGCTCTGGTCATAAGCCCAGTAATCACCACTAGTTGGTTTGTAAGCAAGGTTTTCGGCCATCCAAACTTGCTTACCGATGGTTACGTATTTATATGTTTTACCGTCGCGCAGGTCAGTAAATGTTCCTATAGGAGCAATCTCAGCCACATTATACTCCCATCGTGTTTTACTACCCTGAGTAACAATAATGGTTTCTGTAACCTCCTTTTTCCCATTTAACAACTTTATATTATGACTACCAAAGCTCAATGTTAGGTTTTGTGGTGTTACTCCATAATTAGTACCATCAATGGTCAGCTGAGCACCTTCAGGTGTACTAGCGATGGTCACTTCCATACCTGTAGTTAATTTTTCGCTTATACTAAGAGTTTGATTTTCGGTAATGGTAATGTTTTTTGTTACTGTACCATAACCCTGCTTTTCTAGAGTAAGTGTGTACTCCCCAATAAGAATATCTTTTAGTGATGTAGGTGTTGTACCATAACTCACTCCATTTAATTTTATAGTTGCATCAATAGGTGTGCTTATAATATCTGTTTTTCCTGTTTTTGCTCTTGGGTGTAAACTCAGATTTACAGTTTCGCCTACAGTAAACTCCTGCTGTTTTTTATCGCTGTAATATTTGTCTTTTTTTGCTTCGAAAGTATGTAATCCGGGTAAAACTCTTCCGGTGTATGTTCCAGTGCCTTTGCGTTCGTCATCTATAAAAATTTCAGCTTCGGGATTTGTAGTTATATTTACAGTAGCAAAGTTGGGCTCCATGGCAATTGTTAGGTTTGTGGTTTGCCCTTCGGTTATAATAAACTCCTCTGTTTTAGAGCTAAACATTGCCATTTTTACAGTTGCTTTATGCTTACCCAATACCAGCATTTGAGAAGTAAAAGGCGTTACATTATTCACTGAAATTCCATCAATTTCAACAGATGCTCCTTGTTCGGGAGTAGTATTTATCTTTACAAAACCATGGTTTGGTTTAAGTGTTACGTTCATTTCCTTTCTTGCAGTCTCATTCAATTCAAACTTACCGGCATCAGTATAGTAAAGATTCTTTTCAATCCTATAATTGTAGCTGCCCACTTCCATTTTTTTTGTATAAGGAGTTGTTCCAACATTTTGCTCGTTAATAAACACATCAGCACCTTCGGGTACTGTGTTTATTACCAGCCACTGAGTTGGTATTTCGATTTGCTCAACAATAGTAGTGACCTTTGCAGTCGTTAAAACCATTTCGTAAACCGTAGCTTCTTTAATAGGAAGCGGGTAAACATAATCACGGAGCATTCCTAATTTAGCATGTTTGATTGTTAACCGTTTTGCCCCTCGAGGAATATACAGCCAATATTCACTTGTTTTAAATTCTGTGGCAGTAATACCAAGCGCATCGCCTTCCCATACAAAACCCTGCTCAGTGGTAACTACTTTAATTACGGCACATTTTTCTCCGTTTTGGTCTGTTTTGGGGTAGTTCACCCGGGCATCGCGGTCGGTCTCGAGCATGCGGAAGGATTTTACGGAGATATTTTGGGAACCTGCAATTTTTAATATTGTTGTAAGGAGGATTACAAGTAATAGTCTAGAGTTCATAAATAATAGAGTCTGATTCTAAGAGATTTGAGATTAAAGATAATATTTTTTATAAAGTAAATAATATTAAAAAACATAAATATGTTTTTACGCTCACTTCAATTGTTACTCATAGTCCGTTGTCTGATTGGCTACAATTTTTATTTTTGAAAGTATAAAAGGATTTGAAAATAAAATATTGAATTAGACAATATTCATCTATATTTCGGAAATTTTTATTCTACCTATTAATTCAAATGCCCTAATCAACTTTAGAAATTTGTCTGAAAATTCAATTCCCTCTGAACCAGGGTATTTATTACTTCCTTCAGATTTTACCCTTTTACCATCAAGCAAAACAATTTCTAATTGCCAATGAGTTCCATCCATAACTTCAGAATTAAAATACTCTCTTTCCCATGACCAGACATCAATTACATTCAATATTTGAATGAGTTGTTCCATCTTTTCCGAATCAATTTCAAATTCCTCTGGATTTAAGAAGTAAGGACCGGAACTTGTTTTATTGTATAATCCCTTGTTGCCCTTAATCTCGATTTTGTGATGGTCACTAAAATACCCCCCTATTTCAAAAAATAATTTCTTTATCATTCTGAACCTGCTTTTTGAGCTCCTTTAAAATTGTTAGCATATCGCCATCTTCAAATGCAGATAGTAAATACCCTTCACTAAACCGATCAGCTCTAACAATTGTAGTTATTAACTTACATAGAGCTACTGCATCTAATCCTTCATAATTTTTATCATCCAACATCTGTTTACCTTCTTTCCAGCTCATCCAGTCGAAAACAACTATTAACTTTAATTCATCAATAAGGGCTAAAAATTCTCTACCTAATGAATTGAATTCAACATAAGGAAATTGTTGTACTCTTGATTTTGATTTTTTGTCAATAACCACTTTTCCAAATGATTTCGTTTGTTCAATTTTAGGAATTAAAGCAAATAGTTTATTCCAGTCTTCTTTTGTTAAACTATTGATATGCGAAGGAAAGTCTTCTAATGGTATCATTCTATAAAACTAATAAAATTGAATGTGAATTAAAATATTTTAAATATGTTAACCAAAACTAAGGTATAAGCTGACCAGAAGATCAGAATTATTAAATCTTATCAGAACAATAATGTAATAATAATAAAAAAACCATAATTTCCCTTTCCTATTGAAGCAATACAAATAAATCGAAAAAGAACAGTATGTTTTAGTCCAGTTTGGAATTTGAAATTAACCCGAATGGCAAAAGGAACTTATTTTTTTAGTAAAAATTTTGTTGAAAAAGCAGGAATTCACAATCTTGATATTGATTTAAAATCATTTATTACTGATTCGATATCAGTTTGTTTATTCATTTTTAAAGTTTAAATTTTATTCCAATCCAAATAAAATAAATATAATATATCAAGAATATCTTTCCTTTAGTGCTTCGATCGAAGAAAACTTGTATTTATTGTCAAGCATTGATAAATCTACTTTTTCTATATGAAGCTTTGGACTTTTCAGGTGCTGAAAAAAAACTGAATCCATATCAGGGAAAGCTATAATTTGTCTTATATTTTCACGAGTTGTTTTATAATTCTTATAGTCTATAAATACTGTGAAACTATTCTCAGTAAGCACTTTCGGTATTAGGTTATCCGGACTTTCTTTACCAAAAATATCCTGAGTTGTTCTATAAATTACCCTAACTTTTCTGTTTGTATTTTTGAAAAAGTATTTCAACTCATTTACTATTTCAATATGCTTTTTTTTATAAATACTAGTGCTATTTCTTATTTTCTGTTTTTTTATAATTTTCTTACCATTTTCCCAATCTGAAAATAAGTATATCAAAGTATTCCAATCAAAATCATCTAAAACCTTTTTCTCATTTGAAATAACTATTTTATCAGAAAATATTTCAACAAGTATATATTTTACTCCAGACACTCTGTTACCATAATACTTGCTAATTCTTTCAAATTTTCTGTCTAGCTTTCTTTTTGTCTTTATATCAATTTGTTGTTTATTAAAAAGAAAGTCTGTTCTTTCATTATGTTTCTTAATTATTACTCCTTTTTCTTTAAACCGATTTTCAAATATAAACTCTCCTAAAGAGCCAATATTAGCATTATTTAGATTTTCAATCTTTTCTGCAAGTTTCATATGAGTATCACAACACTATTAAATAAAAACAATTTATATATAATTATATTTTCAAAATTAGCTATATGTATTGGGTTCATAAATTTAATTAAATCTCGTAACAGAAACTTAAGTTTACCTAATTAGTTGAAAACCATTATTTATTATTTAATTTATACTAGAGAATAAAATAGTATCGTTTAAATAATACTTTATGCAAATAGCCAATAAAAATACTTTCCTTTCTTTATTGTCCTTATCTATACTTGCAGGGCTTTGGATAGTAATTTCTTCCATGAACAGTAAAAGTTCATTCAAAGCAATGGACTTTGTTTAGATTGAAGAATTAGTAAATGAGCAAAAAATAATATCCTGGATTCCGGTAAACTTTAAGGATAGAAAAGAAATGCTGGATTTTCTGGAAAATCAATTGCTAAAAGAGACAACGGCTAATTAATCAAATTTGGTTTAAATGGTCCAAGCAATGGATCTTCTTTATCTAGTAAAGGATCATACCAATCAGCTTTATCTTTCGCCCATCTTAACCATTCTTTAAGATCATTTGATGTTGTCCCAGATTTCATGGCATTCTCTTCAATAGTTTGAATATAATCTCTAAAATAGAATGTTTCTTTCCACCTTCTACTTTTTTCAAGTAAGTCTCTAAACTTGACGATTTCTTTTTTCTTGAGTTCCTGTAATTCTCTTTCCTTCCTCCTAATCTCCTCTCTAGCTTTTTCCTCAGCCCTGTTTTTATCCCATATAATATTTATTTTAATTGCTTTAAGTTCAAGCCATGCTATAATAGTAGATAATTTCTCCTCTAGTTTAACATTATTATCAGCCCATTCTTTACTATAATAAGTATCAGCTTTAAATGCCAGCTTTCCATTTGGTATCAACGTTCTGGATGCATATTTTCCCTCAGGTTCAATTATATCACATTTTTCTATTATAGAAATTTCTGTATAGTTTTCTAGTATAATTATCTCTGTTTTCCCTGGTGCTAAAGTAATTTTATGGCCTCTGGCTTTGATAACTTTTATAAATGTATCCATTATTCTTAATGCCCTATTCAAATTTCTCGAAGTTGTTCTGATATCTAAACATCTACCTCTTACAACAAGAAAGCTTGGTATCTCATTTGGTTTGAATTCTCTTTCCTTATAAAAATCAACAACATCCTGAATCAGATTATCTGGGTTGGTCAATTTTGTTGGAACTTTTAATGAATATTGATTGCTTATTTCAATTTCCTTTTTAAGCTGATGTATAGATATTTCCCTTGAATTATCATCAAAATCAATTTCTGATAAAGTAACCTCCCCTTTTCCGGAATACTCCGTAGGTAATTTCTTTTTCGTAACAGATTTATTATACTTAATTTTTAACCAATATCCGTTATCAGGAGTGGGAATGTTCATTCTCCTGCAGATCTTACGCAAACCATTATCCGAAATCTTATACTTTTTAGCGAGTTGGATCATTGGGGTTGACCAAACTAAATCATACAATTGTTCCCGGGTTAAAGTGGTTTTTTCCATAAAAATTAATTTAGTATTATAGACAAGAAATAGAAAAAGTTCAGATTTTTAAAATCTGAACTTTTTCTATTTGAAGACTTGCTTTTAAACAGCTGTTTTAATCTTTCTATAATGATCTATAAAAAGAGAAAGTTTTTCTTCAATATAATTATAATCTTTACCGTCGGTTTCAAAATAATCTATTATGATGTTTCTATTTCTACAATAATCAAATTTTATTTTATCATTACGAACAATATCTTTGAACCGTTTATCATCATTAAAATGGATCATTGGTAATCTATGTAAGGGTGATTGACATTCAATAATCCAATTCATTTTTTTTATCCAGAAATCTGGTTTTAATTTCTTTCCACCTACTCCTCTTAAATCATCAAAAACGGGTTTATTAAAAATAAATTCGATATTGTTTTTAGTTAAAATTTCTGCGACTATTTTTTCACCTGTGGACATTTTATTTCCTGTCTTACACGGGCATCCAATTTTATCATAAATATGATTTTGAAAGGAAGTCCATGTTGGCTTACCACATTCATTGCATATAAATAATAAATTCCAATCTTCTCTTCGAGTATAGATCTGTCCAGTAGGATATAAATAGGTATCCTCTCCAAATATTTTTTTACCTCTTTCCTCAAATATTTTAAAAGTTATTTTTTTATTGATTATAGATTGATGTTCTTTCTGACACTCTTTACACCCTACTTGACCTCCTGTATAATGACCTATCCTCTGTAAGTAATATTCCCCATGCTTTTCACATACTATTTCTACATGTCTAATATATTTTCCATGATTGATTCTTTTTTGTATTGGATGTTGCCAGTCTCTGTTTTTTTCTTTTAAGGCTATCTTTGCTTCATTTTCCATTTGTTTAATAGACTTACGCCTCTCAGATGCAGCAGACAATGCTTCATTTCTACACTCCTCACAACCAAAAAAATTTTGACTAATATTATTTTTTTGATATGAAAATTTTCTTTTATGGTCAAAACATAAAAACTCGGCTTTTCTTAATTGCTCAGAATTCTCTATGTTTCTTAATATTTTGAATTTGCCTATACCCCACTTTTTGTCAATTCTGTCTTGATAAAGACTTAAAGATTTTATTTTATTTTCTGATAGATGCTTTTTATGGCATTCTTCACATGCAGTTTTACATCTTTTAAATGATGTAACATCTCTTAGTACTTCTTTATTATTATGCAATTTGCAAACATATTTAACATATATTCGATCATATTTTCCTCTTTTACTATTAATGATTTCTAAAACTTGAACAGTTTTATTAAATTTTTCATCTGCAATTTTTTGAACAGATTCAACGGTATATTCTAGTTTTTTTCCTATTCTTTCAGCTTTAAAAAAACGTCTTATATCTCTATCATATTCTTTTTTTTCTGGAATGTGATAAAATTTAATGTAGGTTCGATCTTGGTCGGTTGTTTTCTTGCGGTAAATCTCAAGCACCTCCACATCTCCATTAAATCTTTCGTCTGCAAACTTTTGGCAGGATTCAACAGTATGCTTAATAGTTCTCATAATTTATAATTAAAATCAATTTCATTGATAATTTGCTAATATCAACCAAAACTAAGAATATCTTCAATTCTATCTTTCAATATTTCTCTTAAAACTCCAAAGCTTTTTTCTAAACTTACGAAACTTGAATCTTTATTATCATAGTTAGCTATAATTGGTAACTGATATGCTATAATATTTATTTTGGCATCTCCTGAAAATTCATCTTTTATATTAAAACAAACAGGCAACAGGTTGTTCTCTGCTGAAATAGTAGAAGGGTAAAACAATTTGATTTCTTCAACTTTATTCCTTACAGCATAGGTAAGCATTTGATACATGTCTCCTTCTGAAATTCCATGTTTCTTATCTGAATCATCATTTGGATATATAATTTTATACTTAGTATCAGCAATTATCCTTTTCGTAATATCATTTTTAGTAATTTCAAAAACTAAATCGGGTCTAAGAGTAAACACTCCCTCTTCTGTTAATTTACTATTGCCAACCTGCGACTTTACTTTTACATCAAGTTCCTTTTTTATAAATCCAAAAATAAAATCCTCAAAAATGTATTCCATTGGAAGAAGAAATGCGAATACTTCAAACTGGTTTTTATATGATAAGACTGTGCTATTACTCAAAAATAATTTACAATAATCCAGAACAACATTCATTTCAGCAAACAATGGATTAATTTTCACCCTCTCACAATCGTAGATTGTTGCTTTTATATCTGTAACATCATCGAGAATAAACAATATCTCTCTGAGCTGTCTTTTATTATCAGGTTCTGAAGCATAATTAAACAGCAATTTAGACACGAATTTGATAATTCTGTTGAATGTGTTATCCATTTCAAAAGAATCGTAAATACAGCTTAATTTATGCTTATTTCCACTTATATAATTTTGGGAGATATACTTGTTAAAATCTATATGGCCTTTCATGAAAGGCAAGTCATTTTCTACCTCTTCATAAGCCTGATATATCATTTTGCCAAGAATCTCTTTCGTATATGAAGCGTATAAATAGATTAAAACTTCGAAAAAGTTAGCTCTTTTGTTATTGAAACTACTAAATGACTTTGGAAATTTAAACTTACGGCAATAGCTCAACCACCATAAAATATGAGATTGAATAATTGTAACTTGTTCTTCATTAATTCGTTTTTCATCCTCTTTATAAAAGATTTTAGGTAGCAAGTTTATTACATCATCTTTATATTTTATAATACCTACATATTTATTTGATCGTATCGTTTTATTTTTTCTGTCAAATTGAATGAATTTCTGGCCAGTATCTTTGTTGTTTTCTTCGCCCCAAAAATTTAAAACCGATCGTTCTCTTTTTTTCCAGATATTATCCAAAAAAATATCTAACTCATCTATCTTATCAAGAGTATCATTTTCAAAAAAATCAACTCGATTCGAAAATTCAAAAAGATTTATATGATTAGCTTTATTGCTCATTTGAGAATTCAATCAACCCCGACATTGTATCTTCTGATTTAATAAAATCAAATTCTGCAGCTTTTAGTACTTGCATTATCGAATCCTCATCATTCATAAAATATTCATACAAGAGAGGAATGACTTTTTTATCCATTGTATATTCCAAATCAAAATCTTCTCCCATAAAATAAGCATGACCTATCTGAAAATCTGCACCCTTAAGCTCATGAATCTTTTTATTCATTTTAATAAGATTCTCTACATAATGAATAATTTCATCTGGAATTTCATACTTAGGATACATCTTTTGAAATTCAAATCTTCTGCGCAAGGCAATATCAATTAATGCGATGGATTTATCTGCAGTATTCATCGTGCCAATAATAAATAAATTTGGTGGTACGACAAATTCCTCACCACTCGGTAAAGTCGCGAAAAGCTCATTATCTTGACCTAAGCGCTTATCCTTTTCTAATAAGGTTATTAATTCTCCAAAAACACGAGAAATATTTGCCCTATTTATTTCATCAATTATTAATACATAATTTGGTACATCCGCTTTAAATATTTCCTTACTGTATTCTGACCAATCAACAGATTTTAAAATCTTTAATTTATCTTCAATTGTATACTCATCATTATCAATTTCATCGATTTGTTCTTTCCTTTTATTACTAAATTTAATTATTTCATTCAAAGTGGCCCAGTATATAGTTACATTGCAGCCTCCAATTGCTTCTCTTATATCATTCTGAACATTCTTAATTTTATTAACCGAATCGTATCTTTCATACAGCTTTTTGAGTCTATTCCCTGAAACTAAATGGGTTCTAGCACTGTTTTCATGATGAAATAAAATATTGTTGTTTGAATTAATTTCCAAAATATAAACATTGGAACCGGTGATCGTTTTGAATACCAAATTTTGTTGTTTCTTAATAGATTCTATAAAGTCAAAATAGAGTTCATCAAAATCCCTTAACTTAGAGGAGACATCACCTTCTTGTTTTCTTTTCTGAAGATAATATTCAAAAGCAGCATTAGTAGCAATTTTTTTAAAAAGACCATCTTTCAGTTTAAACGATACTTCTTTACCATCTATATTTGGCTTTATTCCTTGAATAAAATCTTCATAAGCCAAGTTTTGATGGAAGGTAATAAATTCAATCCTATTCCCTTTTTCTTCCTTATAAAATTTCTGTGCTACTTTATGATTTTCTGGATTCTTTTCATTAATTATTTGATAAGCAAGTTCAACGGTATTAAACGTTTTTCCTGTTCCCGGAGGACCGTAAAGGATTATATTTGGGTTTTTAAAATCATCAAAATTATTTTCTTCCGATGAAGCAACTTCTTTCGTTAATTCTTTTATATATTCATATTTCTCAAATCTCTTTTCCATCCTTTTAAGCATTTCATCAAATTCTTCCTGATTGAACCTATGAGCTATAAAGTCTTTGTGCTTATTAATCATATTTGTAATTTCAACATCAACAAGATTTATTATTTTTTCTAATCTATTATCTAGTTTTTGAAACAACTCTTTTACAGTATTAGATTTGCTTTCGCCATGGAAAATTGAAAAATACTCCATTTTTGCATCAGACTTGTTTTCAATTAAATATTCACTATAGTTATTTTTAAATATGATTTTTATATTTCGAATTAATTCAAGTGCCCATTTATTTTGGTTATCATGAGGTTTTTTTGTTTGATTACACTGAATATAAAATCTAAAGCCCTCATCAAAAATTCCAAATACAAGGTTTATAAGATCCGTTGCAGCGCCAGGATAACCCATTGGTATATACCAAAATGTTAAACCAAAATATTTTGATTTTTCAGATCCAATAAAATGATTTAATTCTGCTCCTTTTGTTGCTTTTTGCCTTAATGAAAACGTAAACCCTGGATCTTTTTTATTTTTATCCATTAACCAATCAAAAACCTGCTTTTCAAATTTTCGATATTCCATAATTGTAATATTAATTGTTAAATTATTATCTCTAAAGCAATAAAAATAAGATACAAATTACTATTATAATCAATAATGCCATTTATCAAATTAATCTCTTATACCATGGCATGCCATTCCTGCAAAATAAATCTAAATGCTCACTATCCAACTTAAAGTTCCTATAATCTATTTTTTGCGCATTTTCATTTATGTATCTTATTGCTAAACCTGAATGTTAAAAATATCACTATTTGCAACCATTTAAAGATGTCTCAAAATCTTCCAATAAAAAATTTGGTGTTTTTGATGTGATAAATTTATCCTTTAAAAAGCAATAATTAATAAAGCAAATCCAATTATCAAATGTCACAGGAAAAGCAAGTGTAGAATTGACATATAGACTTATAATCTTATTCCTATTCAGTTTGAAAATTTTCTTCCCAATTTCGGGATTACTAATTAAGTATTCGGCAATTTCAATGTCTAAAGGCTGAAGTAGGAATCTCAAACGCAACTTATTCCTTAGCATCGCCTCCCATTTATTTGATTTGTAGTGTTGATATGAAATATCATCGAACAAGGATTTTAATACTTGATCATTTGTTTCTAAAGTGGCATAAATCCCATTTAACATTCTACTTTCGGACGTAAGTTCAGTCCAGTCAGGTTTACATTTATATCTCATTAAATGATCAACTTCATGCCACCCTTCTGATAAAGTTGTTCTGAATTGTATTTCAAATGTATTATCTATCAGTTGGAAGTGTGGTGTTGTTTGTTTTATGGATTCAAAAATGCTATTTTCTTCTTTTGGTAACCGACAAATCATATTTTTACGAAGTGGTTTGAAAACTTCTGTATCTGGTTCATCATATACGAGTTCAACCTTCCCGAAAAGGCTATGGCATAAGTCAATGACAATTTTTAAATCATCACTAAAATACGTAGTAATTCTAAATCCAATTAGGTCTTGCATTAAATCACCATCAACCGTATAGGATTTACGAGTAAATTTTTCTTCAATAGAAATCTGCTCTTTTACTCTTGAAAAGAGACGAAACAATAAACCTGTTCTCGTTAATTCGTTTACAAGTATGTTTTTTAACTTCTTTTCTATTATTTCTAATCCGTAGTCAGCCATTTATTGTGTTTTTCTGTAATTGTCATTATAATATGAAATTCCACTTCGAGTTAAAGAACTCAAGTCACCATCAAATTGGATTAACCCTTCCGCTTCAAGTTTGTGTAAGGCTCTACTAATCGATTTGTAATCAAACTCAACTAATTCGCTCTTAATGTGTGAAAGTTGACGACGCCTAGGTTTGAAACTACCTTTTTTGAAGTATAGGTCAAGAATATTTTTTTCCAGGTTATCCTTTTCAAGTTCCTGTATCTCTTCACAATTAAATACATTCTGAATAAAACTATTATTATCAGTACATCCGAAAATGGTAAAATATTTATCCGAAAATCCAATGCCATTATTTAGGATTTCACAATTATAAAATCGGCAATTGACGAATGATGAATTATTAAAAGAATCAAAAGTAAACTTGCAATCAATTAATGTACAACTAGTAAATATTGTAGATTCAAATTGGTTTTTCTTAGTAAATGAATATCCCTCCAAATGATAATCAGTGAGTGTTGCAAATTTGTAATCACGGACTATTTCGTTCTTAAAGTCAACATCAATTTTAAAGAAAAATTGGGGATCATATGGAAAAGGATAATTATTAAATACCTGCCATAGCATTTCTTTATTTTCCTTTGGCTGAACTTGAAAAGATTGAACGGCTAATAAGGCAAACATTTGGGAGAGATTTTCATAAAATTTATCGCTGTATTCTATGTATTTACCCATAATTAGGTTTTCGCCAATCAATGTTCCAAAAACAAATTCATTCACAATTCCTATCATGCCTTTTTCTTTTCTATCCAAGAAAGCATGATTAGATAAAATATCAGCTAGTTGGTCTATTCTAGGCCGTTTATCGGGAGTGTATTTTTTCTTTGTTTCCTCAAGAATTGTTTTATTATAGCCGAGTATTAAATCCTTAATGAATTCTTTAGATTCCGCTTTGACATCCCATTCTGTTAGAAATCTAACTAACTTTCTGAATATTCTTAATTGCATTTCTGGTTCAATTAATAAACCTTGTCTAATCTGCTCTCGAGTTAACAAGAACTCAAAATAACGATTGACTATAGATTGATTTTCTACAATCATTTTTTGCAAATCTTCAAGTTTTACATATCTTAAGTATGAAAGTAGAACTGGATTGGCAATCTGTTCAACTGGAAAGTTATTAGCATGAATAATATCTAGCCTTTCTTTTGGTAACCAATTCTCAATAGATGGCTCAGAGATTGTTACTTTTGAAAGGGTATAATCAATATTTCGGTCAATCATCCAATTGTGAAATTCTTCACTATTGAAAATTGCTGTTTTTCGAGAAGTAATAATTACTTTTGCATTATCTGTAAGCAAGTCAACGATTGTTGAAAGCATACTTTCTACTTGTTCAAATTGATTTGATGAAAAAGAAAAGTCTTTAGTAATTAATTCGTCAAACCCATCAATTATTAATGGTATTCTACCTTTTTTTATTTGATGGATTACTACATTTGAATCAACTCTATTAGAAAATTGTTCCTCTATTTCAAATTGTAATATATGTTTAAAGATACTTGCTTTCCTATCTCTTGAAAGCTCAGTAAAAAATGGTAGTTTATTGACTGGCAAGGAAATAAATACCTTTAAAATTTCATAAGCAGTGCAGGTTTTTCCATAGCCAGCAGCAGCTTCAATTATGATTAATAAAGGGCCTACATGTTCATTTATTTGTTTTGTGATTTTATTAACTAGAGCATTGTCAGCATCTTCGGCACCAATTGAAATTGTTTTTGTATCGTCTTTTTCTAGACCATATTCAATATAATCATATGAACTTCGAATGTAGCTGTATTTTGCATTTTCTGGTAGTTTATTCATTAACTTCTCAACGAAATAATCATATCGCTTTTTCAAGTTTTGAATAACGCCATCGGCTTTAAAAAAGTCTTTGAATAAGGTGTCTTCTGCATCTTGAATTGTTTTAAAATCACGAATTTTAACTGCATAACCCGCCTTTGCAAACTGCAGTTTTAACTCTTCCGCTTCTTCAGTAGTACCTGTCTTTACGATGTCAGCTCCATTGTAAATGCTTTTTGTAAAAAGGTATACACGATTCTCATTACTCTTTCGGAGTTCATAACCATATCGTGTATACAGTTCGTCTAATTCTTGAATTAATTGTTCACCCATTTTTATTCTGTTTAATTGGAACTTTTTTAAGTTCATGCTGAATTAATTAAGTACTAATTATGCTAATAATCATAAAATTTTCCTTTATAATTTTAGGGAAGTTATCCTCCCCATACTTTAGCAATTCTATCTTTTATCTTTTGCTCAAATATCATAATCAATTGCTTATTCATATTTACAATTTCTTGTTCTTTCTCAATCTTTGAAATTATCTCCATCTGAACTTCAACAGGTGGTAATGGAATTAATGTTTTAGATACAAAATCTTTTGGAACTCTTTGAAGGCCTCCCGTCCCAGTCATACTAAGTTTCCCTTTTTCTCTAAATCCATTTGTAATAATATTAAGATAAATCCAAGTTGAAAGAATCTTCTCATTGGGTCTAAAAACATAGTATTCACTCGAGCCAAATCCAATACCATTTACTAAATTCTTAGCAATCCCAGCCTTACCATTTTCAAAACAAGGGGTTACTTTGGCTAATAAAACATCATTTTCTTTAAAATAAGTATAACCTTTTATTACTTCTCCTAAAGGTTTTATTTGTTGTGGAATAAAATCAATTTGGTTTTCATTCAAGTCTGCCATAGGAACAAAAGAAACTTCCATGCCAAGCGATAAGTTTGAAAGTTCAGATTTTTTTGGGTTCAATTCACAAACCTCGCCCAACTCCACCATTTCCCATTCTGGGTCAATATCAATTTTAGGTTTGTAGTTTTCTACAACCATTTTTGCCCCATCAATTATCTTTTGGTAGCCTTCTATTTCTGCTACTATATCTTCTTGGATAGATAAAGGAGGAAGGGGGATTTCAAGTGTTCTAAAACTTGTAGTAGATAATTCTTTGAATGTTCCACCAGTAGCCATTGAATTCATTTTATCAATTAGCTTGGTCATCATTAATGCAACAAACAATGAATTTGCTTTTGCGGAATCGTTAATAATTATGTTCTTGAAGCCTTGGTTTGTGCAGCATTCAACTTTATTTATTGCTATTCTTCCAATTGTTGCTCTTGTAGAAACTAGAATTGAATTTATAGGCAGAATTTTAGCAGAAGAGTTTTTCACTCCTGCTTCGGTAATCTTTCTGACTGTAGAATTTATAGTTGAAATTAAATGTGAGGCAGGTAAATCAACTAAAGTAGCCCAATTTATATGACCATTCCAATAATCTTCAATTTCTGAACTAGGTGTACCTCCAGAGACAACCTTGAAAATCTTCTCATCTGAAAGTGGAACCATTTCAAAATTTGAATCAGAAAGACTTATGCTTTTATACCTCTCACCACTTAAATTATAATCACCATTCTTTGCAATTTCTGATTTCAAAACAGCATGCGCTATTGGGTTATCTGAAAACTCATCCTTTTTGAATTGCTTTAATATTTCAATTGCATCACCCAATTGCCCACCTTTTACTGCATTCCGCTGTGCTCCTAAATTGTAACCATCATTATCAACTTTAACAAATAAAATCTCTTGCTTAGTTTTCGCAAACTCTTTATCCATAAGTAGAATGGAGGTTTTTACACCGCTATAAGGGTTGAAAATACCTGCTGGTAAGCTCACAACGGCATAGAGATAATTTTCAACCAACATTTTTCGCAGGTCTTTATAAGCTGTTCCGCTTTGGAAAATTACTCCTTCAGGAACAATTATACCTGCACGGCCTTTGGGGTTAAGATGTTCAGCAATATAATCGACAAACAGCACCTCGCTACGGTTGCTGCTAATGGAAAATTTCTTATGTGGGCGAATTCCACCTTTAGGACTCATAAACGGGGGATTTGCTAGTATTACATCAAAACTGTCATTCCAGCGTTCTTCGCTGCTTAGAGTGTCGTACTCACTAATGTGTGGGTCAGAAAAGCCATGCAAATAAAGATTAACCAAGCTCAAGCGAACCATGTCGGGCGAAATATCATAACCCACAACATTTTGAATCAATCTTTTTCGTTCATCGGGTGTTAACTTGTTATTGTTCTTCTCCTTAATATGCTTAAATGCAGAAATTAAAAAACCTGCTGTACCACAAGCAGGGTCTAATATGGTGTCTGTTATACCTGGATTAACTATTGCAACTAAAAAATCAATAATATGGCGTGGTGTGCGGAATTGTCCCGCATCTCCTTGCGAACCCATAACAGAAAGCAAGTATTCAAAAGCATCTCCTAACTTTTCGCTGTGAGAGTATTCAAATTCGCCAATAGTTCTCAGAAACATCTTTAATGTTTCGGGGTCACGATAAGGCAAGTAGGCATTTTTAAAGATATTCCTAAATAGTTGTGGAATATTGGGGTTTTTATCCATGCTTACAATGGCTTCGGAGTATAAGCCAAGCATTTCATTTGCTGTTACCTTTGTATCAAAAAGGGAATCCCAACTGTATTTTTTAAAAATACCCGAAAAGAATTTGGCTTTACCACCTAATTCTATTGCTTCCTTGTCCATGTCGTCCATGAACTTATATATTAAACCAATGGTTATTTGCTCTATTTGTGCTTTAGGGTCTGGTAATTTACCAACTAGTATATCTCGGCAATCGTCAATTCTTTTTTTTGTTGCAGTATCTAACATAAGTATTTTTATCTTAATAATTCTATTTGTTTTTCCTTCGCTTTTCCTTCGACTTCGCTCAGGATGACAGCTCAGGAAGATGATTCAGGATTATAGGTCATGTAATATTCGATTGACTCTGTTTATAGTTCTTGTGAGTTGTCTCGTTTTTACACTCAGCTAATTCTTTTAATTTTTCCCAGTTATCATCAATTATAGCCTCTTTCTTTTTTCTTGTCCATCCTTTTACCTTTTTTTCAAAAGCAATAGCCTGGTTTATATCGTTAAAATCATTATAAAAAACCAATTCAACAGGTCTTCTATTATGTGTGTATGATTCTTTATTTACGCCATTTTGATGTTCATTCATTCTTCTTTCCAAATCATTTGTAACTCCTGTATAATAACTTTCGTCAGAGCATTTCAAAATATATACAAAGTACTGTTTCATTTTTTCTTGTTTCTTGCTGTCATTCTGACTTTTTTTAGCTGTCAGGCTGAGCGGAGTCGAAGCCTAGGCAGCAAATCTATCTAAATTGATATAATCTTTAATGTATACAGGAATAACCTCTCTGTATTTGGTTGCCACCTCTTTAAATTGCGAAATGGTAAGTGTTGGATTTGTTTGTAATGCTTGAAAATCTTTTTGTTCAATAATTTCACGAATCTTGTTGTCCACAATGTAAGCCTTAAAGAAGTATTTTAAAGCCCTTATGTTTACATCCTCTTCGGGAGGGTAAATTGATATGAATTTGTCAAACTCCTCATCCAGTAATTCGTCTTTGGATTTGAATTTTGGGATAATACCAAAAACCTTTTCTACCATTTCACGAATTGAGACTTTACGGTCAATCTTGGCAGCCTTCCTTAATTTTTCTAGATTAAAATACTCTTCAGGTTTATCAAAGATCTCATTTTGTATGTGGGATACAACTTGTTCCCAATTGCCAAGTTCAACATTTTTCTTAATGATATCATCCATCACAAGTCGGTCTTCGAACTTTTTGAATAGTTCTCGGTCAATCCTCATTCCCTCGTAACCAATCTGTTGTTCGTTCAGTACAGCCAATGGGTCGGGAATAAAGCTGGTGTACTTATCAATATCAACACCTCCACTACCTCCTTCACCTTCGCCATTTCTTGGTTTAGGAAGTTTTAACTTTTCATCATAGTTGAATTTAACTTCAAAATATTCGCAGTTTGCAAAGAAGTCAAATAGTTTGAAGAATTTCTTTTCGTGCTGTACGAATTCTTCTTCACCTAATTCGTTTTTGTGTTTAAACTCAAAGGTGTTTTTGCGTGTACCGCGTCCTTTTATCTGCACAAAATCGGCAGGGCTAAAGATAGGTCGCATCATGCAAAGGTTAAGCAAATCGGTACAGTCGTAACCTGTGGTCATCATGCCTACAGTGACGCATACTCTTGTTTTGCATGATTTGTAACCTTCTAACCAGGTTGTTTTACCATTGAGATTGTTTTCCGAAAAGTTAATTGTCATTTGCTGTGCATCACCCACCTGTGAGGTAACCTGTAGGGCAAAATCGGAATTGTATTTATTTGGGAAAAGCTGTTCGGCAAATTCGTTTAGTATCTCTGTCAGTTTTCTTGCATGATTTTGGCTAACTGCAAAAATGATGGTTTTACCAATTTCATTGGTGATTGGGTCACGCAAAGCATTTTCTAAAAAGGTTTGGCAAAAAACGCGATTGGTTTTATCAGAAAAGAACTTCTTCTCAAAATCCCTAGAAATGAACGTTTCGACTTCTTCTCCTTCTTCAGTAGTTACTGCAACAGCATAACCTTTATCAGAAAGTAATTGTGTTGTGATTTCAGTTCTTGCATCTAAAATTCTAGGGTTAACTAAAAAGCCATCTTTCACGCCATCTAAAAGAGAATAACGAAAAGTAGGTTCTCCACCCTCACAACCAAAGGTTGCATAAGTGTCGCGTAACATTCGTCGTTCAATTTCCCTTGGGTCGTTCTCTCTTACTTTATCAGGATTAACCCCTTTCAAATAATCTTTTGGCGTTGCTGTCAATCCTAATTTATAGCCATGAAAATATTCAAAAACTGCTCGTGCATTACCCGAAATAGAGCGGTGCGATTCGTCCGAAATAATTAAATCGAAATCAGTTGGAGAAAAATCGTTTCGATACTTATTATTGAACATGAGCGATTGAATAGTAGTAACTACTATATCAGCCTTTCGCCAATCGCTTTTATGTTCCTTGAAAATGAAAGTTGAATAATCAGGCTTAAGATAATTCTTAAAAGCCTTCCATGCTTGGTCTTCCAATTCCAATCTGTCAACTAGGAATAAAACCTTGCGAGCGTTTTTAGTTCTTAAAAAAAGTCGAATTACAGCAGCAGACACAAGCGTTTTTCCTGTACCTGTTGCCATTTCAAAAAGAAATCGGTCTTTACCGTTCTGGACTGCTTTTTGCAAATGCTGTATAGCGCTTATCTGATATTTTCTTAGGAATTTAAGTTTGTTATTCCATATAAAATCTTTGCTCTTTTCGATAGTTCCATTCCATTCAGGTTTTTTTGCATAATCAGGCATCTGAACAGAAACAATGTAATCATTGGCAACAATCTCGTTGGCTAAACTATTGCGATCAGGGTTCCATTCTTTTATTGCTCCAATCTCGTCGGGTGAAGGAAACTTGTAAATCGGTTTTGGGTTTCCTTTTTTTATGTTCCATAAGTAATGGACAATCCCATTGGAAAGAATGATAAACTGAGCACCAACAGTATTTGCATATAATCTAGCTTGTTCCTTAGCAACCAAAGGGTGTAAACTTTCCTTTTTGGCCTCAAGAACACAATAGGGTTTGTTATCGGAATCCACAAGCAAAAAATCAAGAGAACCCGATTTTGTTTTTTCAAAATCGTTGCCCCAAGCATCAGCCTCTTTTTGAGTGATTTTAACATGGTTTTCAAGCAAGATATTGGCCTTCCCCTCCTGATTGTCGAAGAATCGCCAACCTGCTTCCTCGAGCAGTTTATTAATCTTAATTCTTGCGTGGGCTTCGTTTTGTAACATTTACCTTATTGTCTAACATCAATAGAATGTTTAAAAATAGCAAAAAAGTTCAAATATTCCGTCACCTAGTATTTTTGAGCTTTACTAGTTTTCCTGTTTTTTATGATTCTATTAATTTTAATTTTACTAGCCTCGATCTTATTGCACCATGCGTTCTCCCAAAATGAGTAACCAAATCCTCTATTTTAATTCCTTTTAAATACATGTCTGATAATTCATTATCAAGTTCAATGGTCCAATGAGAATAAGCATCTTTATGAACTTCTCTGATCTTGTCATAATAAGTAATTGATTCTTTTTGAATTTGTGCATTTTTTAAATCATTCGAAGCGGTAACCCGTTGTCCACAATATGGACATACAACCCATAATTTCTCAAGATTACTAAAGCATTTTTCACAAGTAATAATTTTTTCTACAACTGATTTTATTGGAATGCTTGATCTTACTGTAAATGTTTCTGGAATCTCATTTAAAAAACTTGATTCGTTTCCTTTTTCTGTAATAAGAAAAAGCTTGTCTTTTGCTCTGGTAATAGCTACATAAAACAACCTTCTTTCCTCTTCTAAAAGTAAATCATGATTTGCTTTTTTTATTACTTGGAAAATCCTGTCTTCTAACCAAATATCAGGAAATCCACCACTTCCTTCAGTCAATCCAATTATAAATACAACTTTTGCTTCTAGTCCTTTTGCACCATGAATTGTTTTTGATTGAACTTTAATATCTTGATTTTTAAATTGGAGAAAATAGGGCGAATACATTTTACTTCTCCTATAGAGAAACAGAATATCTTCATTTTTATAGCCTTCCTTCAATAATTCTTTAACCTTATTGAAACAGAAAAGGACATTATCTTCCTCATTATTACCTGCATAAACAACAATTTTGTGCTCAGATTTTTTTGAGGCAAGTATTTCCTTTTCAACTTTAAATTTGTTATGCTTTATTACTTCATTGCTTGCTCCAACAATATTTTGTGTACTGCGATAATTTAAATTGAGCTTAATAACTTTTGAATTAGGAAAATGCTTTTCAAAATCTATAATGTAACTAACATTCGAACCCCTGAATCCATAAATACTTTGCCAGTCATCACCTACGCAAAAAAGCTGGGTTTGGTCTGTAAGTAATAATTTTACTAATTCAACCTGCAAATTATTTACATCCTGAAATTCATCAACCAATATATACTGATATTTATTTTTAAACTTATGCACTATGTCTTCATAGTTCCTAAAAAGTGAAGTAGTTCGGGAAATTAAGTCGTTGAAATCAAGATATGATTTATCAATACAGTAATGTAAATAACTTTCAACTATCGGAATAGCCAATTCATAGAAATTCCTAACTCTTTCGTGCTGATCCTTATTTGCATTCTCCAAAACAGTTTTTGCATCAATGTTTTCAACCTTGATCATGTCAGTAATTCTCATAATTTGAGCTACAAAATCTTTTACGTCTTCATGATAGCCATTGAATTCTTCTCTAAATGTAAGTGAAACTGTTTTATGATAATTTGAGGGTAATCTATTTTTTACTATGCTTTCCAGAGTATGATTAAACAATGCAGAATCTTTGGTCATGCTTTCATAGGTCTTAACTAAAAGTAAATTCCCCTTCTTAAATTGCTCTTCTTTACTTTTAGTAGAATAGCTTTTATCGCTTATGTGTTCTATATAAAGATTTGCATCAGGTATATAAAAATCGGGGTGAAAGGAGAAGTCTTTAACATTAAGCAATGGCTCATACTCAAATTTAATACTATGTCTATAAAACCAATCCGCAATAAATTGTTCTGATTTTGAACGAACTTTAATACCATTAAGTGTGGTAAAATACTTACCATCACTTAAGAAGTTTTTAGATTGATTCTTTTCGAGGTGAATTTTATCTATAATATAATCTAAAATATATCTCTTTAATCGGAGTAAATAATCAGTGTCATCGCATTGTCCAATTAAGAGCTTATGAAAAACTTCAAAAGCAGTTTCGGGTGCAACATTTTTTGCCAACTCATCCTCTTCATCCCTTTTCTCTTCACCAATAATTGTGAATTTGTTATCAAATTCATTTACACCAAAATTTCGCAAAATTCCATAACAAAAACCATGAAAAGTTTTAAGAGTCAAGGATTCAATCCATTTATATTTTTTAATTTGAATAAATCTTGCTTTTTCTTTTTCGATCTTGGTTAAGTTTTTGTCAAAAAGAATGGTTTCGTATTCCTTATTATGTTCTGCAGTAATGATAAGCCTATCAATCATTTCATTTGCTGCATTTTTTGTAAAAGTAATTGCCAGGATATTTGATGGGCTAACACCCTTTTCTTCAATTAGGTAAATTATCTTTTGCAAGAGAGTTTTTGTCTTTCCAGAACCGGCACCAGCCAAGACCAGAATTCTTTTATCTTCGCTCGTTACAGCTTCTCTTTGCCTATCACTTAATGCGCTTAAATCGGTTTTTGTTGTTATCAAGTCGAATATTTTTAGTAAAATTTATTTTTAAAACCACAAAATCGTTTTAGCATTTTATTGGTATTTTTACTGCCAATCCATTCGTTAGGGAGACATGAGAATACCAATGATGACGTGTATGAAAATAAGGATTGCAGGCGATTTCCTATTGAGTTACACAAAAATTGAAGCGTGCTAAAACCCTTCATATACCAATAAAATCCTTATTGCAATTAGTCTTTGTTACACCTTTGCTTTTTTATCCATACTTTGCTTTTTTATTTTCTTTTCAATATTTTATCCAATAGTCTTCAGTTGTTTAACTAATGCTTCGTTTTGGTTCGTTTCATTAGTATTATAACTCCAATTGTAATTGAATTGTGATATAACATTCATATTGGCTTTATCAGAAATTGTCAGGCTATGAAACCTTGTCTTGTTAGTTTTTGCCTCTTCAATTTTCTTTGTTATTTCCTTATTCAGCGTACCCATTATAAAATCAGAAATCATCAAAACATCAGCTTTTTTATATTCCTTTGTTTCAATCATTTCTAAAGATTTTTCAAAGGCAGGGTTTGCATCAGTTCCACCAATGAAGGACATTCCAAGAAAATCAATCAATTTGTCAAGCGAGTTTTGCAGGTTGGTTAATTCTGTAGTTTGAATTTTAGTGGAAAAAGAAATGAGATAACATTTTCGTTTTTCCTTCAACGCAATTTTAGTTAGAGCAAAGCATATTGTCTTTGCAACCTGCTCGGGTGTTCCATGCATTGAACCACTTGTATCAACACAGATAATAATTGGGCCCTTTCCTTCTTCCTTTTCACGTAGTTGCTTTTCCTTAGTAGTGATTTCTTCAGTATCCGCAAACTGGTTTTTAAAATCATAGGTTGTCAACTTCTTCTCAGCGAATTTTTTCAGAAAAATTTGTCGGGTAGCAGGGTTTAGCAATGTTGCTGCTTCTATTGGCAACATACTACTAATATCATCGCTTTCCCTGATTCCAATAACTTCTCCTTTACTTGCATGTCGTGGTTTGAATTTAGGTCTGATTATTATCTTTTCAAGTTCAATTTCTTCAAATTCATTTTCGGATTTTCGATATCTTCCGAGCATGGCAGCAAGTTCAATTATTGCTTTATCTTTCTCCAAAATATCAGCATATTTCTTAATTATCTCAAATCCTGAATTTTTCCAGACTCCACCTGACAAATCCCATAAACGACCTAAATCTTTTGTAAAAGGTTCTAATAATTCCTTTAACCTATAAAAATCTGCAACTTTCTTGTAAAGTTGTTCCATAAAGCTATCACGAGCTTTATCAATCTCTTCTAATTCAAATTTGTGTTGTTTTTCAAAAAGCTGTTTCTCCCAATCCTTTAAAAAGTTTTTATGTAGAGATTGTGCTTCTTGTAAAACTTCTTTTGCTTTACCCTCAGCATACTGCTTGAAATTATTTCTGGTAAATGGCAGTTGCTTTTCAAATTCCTTGAACTCCTTGCTTTGAATAAACTTTTCTACACCCTCTTTTAAGTTAATCTTACCTTTGGTAATTTCTTTCAATTCTCCCTGAATTATACGGTCAAGGTCTAAACGCTTATCAAGTTTTTTGAGTTTCTTATCAAAGAATTTGAAATCAATTTCCTTATTGGTGTAAAACTGTTTCAGATATTCCACAATATTTTCATATTGCCCGAAAAATTCTTGAGAAGATAGCAATTGAGATTGATGAAACATTTGAATTTCCTCTGAATAAGGATTATTAAGTTCTAGATATTTGTGAATATCTCTTGCCCAATTAGAAATATCTTCGGTAACTTGTGTTGTTATTGTTTGATTTTCCTGTGAAAGCTTTCGTAATTCATGATGATTGATAATTTGCTCAATCGGAGTGGTGAATTTCTTGATTGAAGGATTTGATGGGAATTTAGTCCAGTTTGCTTTATCCATCTCCGTCAGTTGTGAAAACAAGGCATCAATTAGCTTGGCTCTGTCTAACGGACTACCCATTCCCCCAAACTTTTCAAATGCTTTCAATGTAGAGTTAGCAGAGAAATGGGTAGTAAGGTATTGATTCGAAAATTCTTCAAGTTCAGGAAGGTTATTTTGAACTGCCGCAATTATATTATCATGATTAACAGTATTTAGGTGTGATATGTCATTTCTTAAATCCTTGAACTTCTTAAATAATTCATTCCGAATTTTTGTTCTTGATATATTCTCACCAATTTTCTCGACTTCTCTTTCAAACCTACTGCGCACACCTTTGTCTTCCTTGATTTTATTTTTCTCTGTTAAAATTTCCTTTAACTCAGTAACTGCATCAAGAATAACATTGAAAGCTCTCCGAAGTTTGTTATTCCAGTCCATCATAAAAAGATTTGATTTTTTCGACTTCAATCTTTAGGTCTTGAAGTTGATGAACAGAGTTGAAAAGGTTTTCTTCAACTATTGTTGACAAGTCTTTGGACACAAAAATATTGGTTTGAAGATGATTAAGTTTTTTCTTTCGATGTTTTTCAATAATTGCAATTTGTTCCTGAATTTCTTTTATCAAGTCGTTTACCTCTCCATCCCAAAGTTTAAGTAATTTCTCGCTTGGTCTTTTTGATTCCTTTTTCCTCTTAGGAATAGTTTGTGTTTCAATTTGACAATCACTCCAACTGCTATCTGCAATCTTGTATATATTTCCACTTTTATAAATAGCCGTATGGCGATGATTAGCCAAGTTTTCAGTATTTAAATAAAATGATTGCTGTGTTTCAGTTATTTTTGAAAAGTCTGTCTTTTCAATCAAGCAATATTGTGGATAGGTATTTAAACCAATGAATTTGTAGTAATTGGTTTGATAAACAGTCTTTTCTTTAACAGAATATTCCTTAACATGTGTGCTTTCTGTTTTAACTTCTGTGTCTAATTCACCTAATTTTCTTTTTACTGATTCAATATCAACTATAAGGGTGTATCCATAATTTCGAATCGAATCAGCTACAATTTCCTCACCAGTCTCAATTTCACTTTCATCATTCCAAATACAGTCTTTGATCAAAAAGCAATCCATCAGGTCAACTTCTTTTCTTTCATTAAGAAAAGCTGATGTCCTGAGTATCCTTATAATTTTTCTCCATCTTCTATCTGATATGTATAATTCCTTTTCTTCCTCCCCAAGACCGTCATTGTATTCCTGAATTTTTTTTCTGATAATTGATATGACTTTATAAACCTCCTCTGGTATCATAATTGTGTCAATTGCTTTATCCCATTTTTTATATTCTTCGTCAGTTATTTTAAGGTCAGCAGAAACATTGTCTATGGTAGGTTTAAGGTCATCACTTATCATGTTGTTAAAATTACCTTCATCTTTAACACCTCCTATAACCAAACGTAAAATAAACCTATCCCAAAGGGCTTCTACGCTATCATTATGCCCATCATTTTCGGCTGGTAATTCATTGCTTGCTGCAATAAGCCCTTTGAGTTTTACCTTTATTTCATCCTTACCATTCCTAAAAATCTTTTCGTTTAATACTGTCAACAGAGTGTTTTGAATTGCGGGTCCTGCTTTCCAAATCTCATCAAGGAATACAATTTCAGCATCAGGCAAATAATTTTCTATAATTCTCATGTAATTATCTTGTTGCAATTGAGTCACTGAAATTGGCCCAAAAACTTCATCTGGAGTGCTGAAGCGATTCATCAGGTATTCAAATGCTTTTGCATCTTTAAATGCAAACTTTAAACGCCTTGCGATTAAACTTTTTGCAACACCAGGCATACCTAAAAAGAAAATACTCTCTCCTGCAATTGAAGTCAATAATGATAACTTTATTGCTTCTTCTTTTTCAAAAACTCCTTCATTTAGAGCTTCTAATAACTTATTAATTCTTTCTTTATTACTCATATATTTTACAATTTCTATTGATTGAATCTGTTTTTAATATTTGCAAATGTTTTTAAAAGAACATATTTACGAACTCTTCGGAAAACATCATTGCCTCTTCAAAGACATCATACGCTTCTTCAATTGTTATCCAATCGTCAAATTTTGCTATTCTAGGTTTATCTATCATGTTACCAAATGTTATTTTTCTTTTCTTAATTCAAACTTCAGAATAGTCTGATCAACAAAAAGTTTAATTATACTTTTTGCTATTGGGCTACTTAATAATTCCCATATCTTGTTATCAAAATCAGAATAGTTTATGTCAATCTTTGCTGAGTGATAATCTGTTTGATTAGACAAACCCCATATTATTATCTTTAGATTTTGGGCATTTTCGAGATCTACTGAAATCAAACGATGCTGCCTATTAATCTCAGGTGCGACTATGTATAATGAGGCTGATTGAAAATCATTTTCTAATGAATATCCACTCGTTGTCAAATATGATATAAAACCATTAGTTTTTGTTGACAATTGTCCTCCATAATTTCTAAGTATCTCTACAATTTTATGTTCTTGAGGAATATTCAAGTAGTTTAAATTTAATTCTTTCATTTTAATTCTATTTTAATAGGTAAATGGTCGAAATTATAGTTAATGAAACTTTTACTCTTTTCATTCTTATTAATTAAATCATAAGTACCAATTTTAGTTATTATATCCATTATCATTGTTTTTGCATCATATTTTTGAAATAGAACATAATCTAATATTTGCCACCTATATTTCTTGTCATTTTTGTAGTAAGTACCTCCCAAGTTAGTTTCGCTTTTCGAGTTTAGTACCTGTATTATTGGATTATAGAAGCTTAAACTCAAACCTTCTCGCATACGAATATTATGAACTTCTTCAATTATTGAGGATTCTAAATAACCAGTATTCTCATCGAAATAGTTAGAATCCCAAGGAGTTAAGTTGAAGTCACCAAGTACATAGAAGTTTTTTTCAGCATTATCGGGTTCATAAATAATCCATTGTTTAATCTGTGATATAAATTGATCCTGTGCATTTTTATCTGCACTTCTATTTCTATGTAAAAAAATAAAAATATTGTTTGCTACAATTAATTTTATAAGTCTACCGTGATAAAGACTAATTGAAGGACTTAAAGGAATAATGCTTTTTCCTAAAGCTTTCTTATAAAATATTTTCAACCCTTGAGAGAAAAAGTTGTCAAAATCAAAATAACCTTTATACTTATCAGACTTTGGCATCAATGGATGATAATAAGCACTATATTCTTCTTGTTTAAACAGCCTGATTAAAAGCTTATTGTGAAGCTCGCTTTTAGTACCTTCAATTATGCAAAAAATATCAGGACTTTCTTGATTTATGACTGCTTTTATTATTTTTAATTTATTCTTAAAAACAGTACAAGTTAAGGTTTTATCATCCTCTCCAATATTCCAAAAAAATACTTTCATTTAAACTTTTCATCGTTAATATTTAGTTCCTGTAATATAAATAATTATTTGTACAATTTTAAGTTGTCTTAAAATTATAATATTTTATTAAACAACGTAGCTTTTCTTCTAAAAACTAGCCTGTTAGATTAGATTATTTTAAAATCAGCTACCTTTCAATAATAAGTCTCCTTTTTAAGCAAAATCTGACCCTATATTTTATATGTTATAAAACATAAAAGCAAAATAAATTAGGCAACTGGATAAAAACCTAATGTTTTTTCCCTGTTGCCTACATTATATTTGAAGATAATTCATTATAAAATAACAACTTAATTGACTAGAGCATCAGTCAAATGATGCATGAAAAAGTAGCTTTAGTTTTCGGATTTTATCATGGTAGTCGCCAAGAATAGCTCCTCCCATTACATTATCAACTCCATATTTTTGCATTAGTTCTATAGTTTTCATTGTTTCCAGATGCTCAGCTTGTTTCTTGCTGCTAGTTTTAAGTAATGTTTTTTGAATATTCTTTATCGGAAGATTTTTTCTTACAAAGCATGATGTTTTACCTTTGCTATGCAAGTAAAATCTTTTCTTAGGATTACTTGTTATCCCTACATAATGCTTATTGTTCTGTAATTCAATTACATAAAGCCAGAATTTAATTGGTTTAAATTGATCAATTGTAATTATAATCATGGTATCGATACCGACTTTAGGCACCTGGTTCCGGTGTTTTTATTAATAATTCGGAACGATACCATCGGAAATCGGATTGAATTGAGTAATATAAATTCTTATAAAAAGCGTTAAGCGGCTTTATGCAGAATTTATATTTAGGATTGAGAAAGGGCCAAGAGGGCTCATTTCAAGAGGATTTCAGAACTTTGTGAGGGATTATTGAGGAAAACTGGAAAAGTAAGAATTAAGGAATAGAATTAGGTGTGAAAAATAACATCTGACTGGAATAATTCATGCTCCATTCTGCATACATAACCGAGCTGATTGGTAAGTAGTTTTGTGTTACCAATTGTAAATTCTTTAATGTTATTATGATGATGGCCAAAAATCCAGTAGTCTAAATTTGATTTTTCAATTAAGTCATAAAGCTCAACTCCAAATCCTTCATTTAACTCATCTCCTCTGTAGATTTCCGGATAACTAAAAAATGTCGGTACATGATGTGTAACTACTATGATCTTTTTATTATCACTTACATGAAGTTCTTGTCTTAAGAAATTTATACTTTCTTCATGTAATTGATTATAGTGAAAGGGCTTAAAAGATTCCCCTTTGTAATTTATTACATGAAAATCAGACATTCTTCTTTGAATGGTGAATTGGTTCTCATCTGTAATTTTAGTCCAGAGAGTAGTAAAGATTAACTTAAGATCTTCATGAATAACAGAAGTATTATTAACTAGAAAAACATTTTTCCTGATTTTATCATTTATAAAACCTGATTTTTGAGTTATATCGTAATAATAATATTCATGATTGCCTGGAACCCAGTAGGTATATTTAAAGTTTTTAGATAGATAATCAAAGAAATCCCCATGTCTCTCCATTGCACCAAAAGGAACTATATCTCCAGCTAAAACTAAAATCTCACCAGTTGGTTTTAAAGGATTAGTTTTAAGATATTCCTTGTTCTCACGGAATTCTAAATGTAAATCTGAGCAATACTGAATCTTCATATTATAAAATTACACTAAATAATCAAAAGCAAAATAATATTGATTTATTTAAGGATTATATAAGGTTTAATTATGAAAAGGTCTTTTATTTTTCTTGGATTTACTTCAAGGCCAACTGGTAAAAATAAAAGTCCTTGATCAAATGGGAAAAAGGCTCTTTTCAAAACTCGTTTTGAAATGGGCCTTTTAGGGTGAGATGCGATAAGTCTATTTATTATTTTGTTTGTAAAAATCAGTAATCTCATTTAATTTATCATCTGGAAATTCAGATAATACAAAATTAAATGCTTTCTCAATAATTTCTTTAATCGGTTTTCGCTCCCAATATGCAATCGCCTTAATCTTTTCATAAGTATCATTATTTACAATTATTGTTGTTCGTGTGTATGAGTAATCATTATTTTCATGTTTCTCTGTTATTTCTAATTTTGAAACTGCTTTGGAGTTTTGAAATATGCTATCAATTCCTCCGGTAAAGTTCTTTTTTGCCATTATATCATTATAGATTATTACTATGTAATATTATATTACACTAATTAAAATTAATTTCATTTTCGATGTAAAGTATTATCATCTCGTATTAATAACTCTATTATTTCCTCGATCTGCTTCGGAGTAAATTTCTCCTTAATTATTTTTACAACTTTTGATGGATCCAATTTTACTTCCATTCTAGGTTTACGAAATCCAGCTTCTTTCATTGCTCCAAAAACAGACAATTCTCCTTTTTTTACCTTTTCCAATAAATCAGGCCTGTGTCTTTCAAGCTGCTGTAGATCCTTTTGTTTTTTTGTTTTTCTTATGATAGGTTGATTTAGCCCATCATTGTTCTTTATATGAACGCCATGCGGATTAGTTATTACCTTTGCCACTTGCAATTCTACGTCTGGATAACCGCTTATTAATTTCTTTATTATTTCCCAATCTGTATCTAATCCTGATGGAAGCGGAGCACACACAAAATCAGGAAAATATTCAAACTTTTCTATGGTATTTAGGTTTTCAAGTTTTCTCTCTCTCCATTTATTTTCTTTAATTATTTCAAGAATGATTTTTGGAATATTCTGCTTACGCAATTTGTTATCGCGTAAAGCTGTTTGGGCTATTTTTATAATATCCTCTTCTTTATCCATTTCTCACAAGTTAACTTAATGAAATCAATTAATTTGATTATCTATATAGCTTATATTACCTATATTACTGATAATATCTATATCATCTATATTACTGTCATTACTATTATTCATAAGTATTATGAAATTACCGAATAATATTCCACATTTTTTAGTGGCAGAAGGATCTAACTAAATCTTAGCAGGAATTCATCAGTAAGCTTTTCGTAATCATCCGCTCCTATACATTTATCATTGTATTCAAAAATATCTAATCCTGCAGCAGGAGCTTCAGCTAATGAGATATTTTCTCTGATTGTTGTGTCGAATAATTTATCACTAAAATGTTGTTCTATACTTCTCTTAATATCCTTATTCAATACTTTTCTGCTATTGAATTGAGTTAGGATTACTCCTCCCAACTCAAATTCAGGATTAATCCTTTCTTTAACCTTTGTAATGATTTCCATTATTTTGGCAAGTCCTTGGGTAGCTAAAAACTCAGCTTGCAAGGGAATAATTATTCTGTCAGAGGCAACAAAGGCATTTACAGTCAATAAACCTAAGGATGGTGGGCAATCAATAAATATAAAATCATAATTAGCTTTTATTTTGTTTATCAGGTTCTTTAAAATATACTCTCGGCCAGGCTCATTGATCAGCTCCACTTCAGCACCCGATAAGTTAATATGAGAGGGAACGATCTCAAAACCATATCTCTTTTCAATTGGAACAAGATCGCTGTTTTGAGTTAAACTGTCATATATGCTGCATTCAAAATCCTTAATACCTAAACTTTGAGTCAAGTTTGCCTGAGGATCCAAATCGATACACAAAACCCTTTTCCCTTTAAAACTCAGGCCTGCAGCCAGATTCACACTTGTAGTCGTTTTCCCTACTCCCCCTTTTTGGTTTGCAATTGAGATAATTTTTGTCATAATATTTTTGTATTAGTTATTTAAATAATATTATCGTCTGTTAATAATAAATCGGCTATGTCTTCACCATCATTATATTTATTCAGGAAGTAATCCAATATTTTGATCTTGGCATGCATGCTTTTTAAAATTGAAGAAACTCTGGGTATTGAATTTCTACCAGCCTCATCACAATCAGGTATATAAATGATTTCTCTGTATTTTAAAACTTGTGCTTTTTCAAAGGTCAATCCACTTGCACCACTGGTTGCCATCCATGTTAATTTTGGATAAACTAAGCTACCTACAATCGCTGTTTTCTCGCTTTCGACCAAAACTACTTTTTTATGATACTCGTCTTTTAATAAATGCTCTCCAAATAAGCAGTTGGAATAGCCCTTTTCCCTGGTATAAAGGGTATATATTGGAGTTTCTTTAATTCTCTTTCCGATTGAAGCATTATAACTGATGCTTTTACCAGTTATAACTTCTTCTTTGATCGAAAGATACCAGAAGATTGTGCGATTGTTAAAAGATGTTCCAACACGATATCTTTTTATAGCACTTTCATAAGAATCAGGTAATTTAGACTTTAACCAAACAACAAAACTATTATTATCATAATTTCCAAGGGTTTTCTTAACCTCGGCATAGGGAACAATTTTGAAATCAGTCTTTTTGCTCTCCTTTACCGGTTGAAATCCTCTGGAAAGATTATTTTCATTAGGATAGAATCCTATTCCACATGAATGACAAAATCCATATCTAGGTGAAGGAGTCCCATCTATTAAAAATGGGACAAATTTTCCATCCTTATTACTCTTTCCGCATGGGCACTGGGGCGCAACCCTATATCTGTCTTTTTTATAAAAATCCATTTTCACCTCCAATCTTTTATTTATCACTGATTATCAGACGCTTTTGTATTTTTTGTCCCATTTTTAGGCTTTGGACGGCTCCTTTTTCTGTATTTTTTATTCCAGTTACTAACTGTTGATTTAGGAATGCCCAGTTCTTTTGCAATTTCTCTGTATGGAATATTCTGATTTATCATTTCCATAACTTGTTCAAGCATTTTATCTTTTTCAGAGGAATTCAGGGATTTGATATGATTGATTTCTTCATCCACCTTTACAAATCGAAATCCTAATAAATTATCATCCTTGTATACCTCAATAACAACTACTTGATCTGTATCCTCAGTATTTCTGGGTTTCATATTTTTTAAATACCTATACTTTGGACTTTCGGATGATCGGGCTATAAAAAATACCGAATCAACAAGGTTTGCTAAGTATTTTGATCCTGCCAAATGGTTTATGTCTATGGGTATTCCTCTCGGTATTTTAGGAGTATGAGCAAGAACGAGAATGGATATCCCCCTTTTTCTTAATTTATTCAATTCATTAATAATCTTTTTTGCTGTTTCAGCATCCTGGGTAGTTTTGCTTTCCAGAACTGTAATATTATCAATTATAACAACCTTAGCTCCAGTTTTCTCAATATCTTCTTTGATAATATCAATTGAAAATTGATCTTTTCCTTCATAATCTTTGTTAAAGGTCGATCTATAAAGGATATTACTGAATTTAAAATTTCTGTATCGCTCAAGAAAATGTTCTTCCCTTAATTCGAAATCGTAATATAAAACTACAACCTGAACTTCTACCTCCTGACCTAATATCTGGTTTTGATCTGAGGTCAATCCAATTGCAATTAATACTGCTAGTAGCGTTTTACCTACACCTGTATCACCAGCTAAAATTACCAAGTCACCACTAAACCAAAATGTTCCAAAATTCTTCTTTAGAGCCGGTAATTTCATGGCATCTTCTATACATTGATTTGCTGTTCTAAGTATTGTTATTTTTTCCTTAGCTAATTCAGCCACAACTATTCCTAGTTGATTCTCAATTATTTTTTTATTATTTTTGTTGATCATAATCTTTATTAGTATTAAGGGTTATTATTAAAAAGAAATTTGGGATTGGTGGCACAATCCCTTTTTTAATTTGAAATTCTGGGTTTTCTTTTTTTTCTTTTCTTCATTTTTTCACGATTTTGTTCATGTTCCAGTGAGTCCATCTCACTTGCATTTCCTGTCAACCCAGTTCCATTATGTAAAGTAGCCAAAACGTTGCCTGGCTCGAAGCCACTCCTATGAGAAATGCTATTAAGTAAATTCTGTATTCCAGACTTTGTTTCATTTTTATCAATTTGCTCAGTACTTTTTGTTGATCCTCTATGGTCTTCTCTGCTTGATTTATTGAGGTCTGAAAAGCGATCTGCTTGTCGTTTAGACGCAATGTCTCGTTCCTTACTGAACTTAGAATACTTCCCGTTAGTTCTGCTATCGGGATTAGCTGGTTTTTCAAATCTTCTATATTTTGAAGATTTGTAGTCTGCAATCGATTCACTTGGTCCTCGAGAATCCTTTTGCGCTCCTCGACCATTTGTTTCGATAATTGATTTAAATTCTCTTTCGTGTTCATAGTTTATTTTATTTTTAAGTTGGTTCCATGAAAATGATTTTCCTAATTGTGAAGCTTTAAAAGCTACTCCTTCGAGTTCGAAGCTTACACCAAATATTCTATTTTCAGAATGGTGGAATACTACATTTGCACCATGTTTATTAATATTTGTAATAAACTCATTTGTAGATTTCGAATTTTCAATTGAATCTGATACAATCTCTTGTAATTGAATTTTTGAAGGTATTTTACCGGTTCTTTTAAAATTTTCTACTATACCTTTTGAAAGTGCTTTTCTCTCGACTTCGTTACTGTTCTTAATTTGCTTTAATCCATACCGCACTTCAAATTCCCTGGCAAGCTTTTCTGCTCGCCTAAAATCCCACTTGTCGGAGACAATTTTACCATCAAGCTTGATTCTTGATGTAATAATATGAATATGAGGATGCTCAGAATCATAGTGTCTGACAATAAAATACTGGTTGTTGTCGAATCCCATTTTCTCAAGAAATTCAGTTCCAATCTCTTTAAATTGATCATTTGTTAAATTTTCATCTGGTGGTAAACTAATTGATCCATGATATACTATCCTTGTTACATTTGGTCGAAGCGATGTTGACATATCGAATTCACGAGCAAGACTATGGGCGTCTTTTCCGAGCATATTTGTTTCTATAATTTCTGCTTCTCCCATTTCTATTTTGTTTGTTTGATAAAGGCAAAGTGGTAAAAAGTCTTCCCCTTTAATCTGTTTTATTATCATCCTGATAGTTTTTGAGAAATCTCCATAAGCAATTTCTTTACTTCCAATATTTCGCTATAAATCTTTGTATAGGTTCCAGTATTAAGTTTTACTGCAATTTGATTTATGTTGGAGCCCAGTTTTACAAGTTGAATATATGTTTCCCTCGAAATAGGAAAGACTTTTGGTTTTATAGGTTTTTGACTTAAAGACGATAGCCTAAGCCATTGACTGATGGAAATATTTGCCTCCTGCGCATGTTTTAATGCAATCTGATATTCAGACTGGGTTAATCTAACAGTTGTTTGATAGCTGAGAAGTTCTTCTATTTCTTTTTTTGGTCGAGCCATACCGAGACCTTAATTAAAAATTAGGTAATTTTTCAAGTGGTTTTCCGCATCGGAAAACATTGCTTGCTATCATAAAAATGATAACAATACAATGCTTTTTATTTTGTGGATTTGTTTTGCTCAAGGATTTTCTCTACGTTGGCAATCTGATAATATATAATGCCATTAATTCTGCTAAATTCTAATGTCCCATTGTTTCTTAGATTCTGCAGAGTAGAGTGCGAGATACCTAATAATCGCTTAACTTCTGAGCTCTTTATCCATGTAGGTTTATTTGATCTATTATTGAGCATTGATTTAAGCTCATCTAGATCACGAAATACTTTCGACTTAAAAGAGTCAAATTCGTCTGATGTTAGTAATTTAATTTCCATAATTAATTAATTTAAGATTCAATTTGAATCCAAATTAATTAATATTAGCAGGAAAATTTTTGGAACTTAAAATGAAAATATTTATTATATACTTGATATTCAGACCGCAACATAAAGTCTATTTTGTCATTTTCTTTTCAAAAGCGCAAATAATTCTTTTGTAAAACCTTTTATAGTTAAATAAATTAAAAGTTAAATCAGCAAAATAACTTTCAATTACATATGAATTATCTTTTGAAAAAATGGAATGATTGTCAAGCAATTGATAAAGATTTAAAATATCTGTTTCTCTAAAGTTTATAATGGCAGGATTATTTATAATACTGAGACACAAACATATTACTCTTCTTTTTGTAATGATGAAATTGAATAAGATAGGTTTTTTAACTTCTTGCTCTTGAAAACTAAAACAATCATTCTGTCGTTTACCAGGGATCATTAAAAAACCATTATAATTGTTATAATTTTCAAATTGTTTTAGTTTTTTAATTAATTTTAGTATTGGTGGTTTATCATTTAATTCATAAGAATTTAATTCGTTAAGTAACTTTTTTACTCCTATCACTCTTTTTCCATTAATACTGCAAAAATTCTCAATGAAAAATGTAATTTCCCGATCCTTAATTATTTCTATTGAGTCATATTGCTTTTTATAAAAGTAATCATGAAGTTTTATAGTTTTATTTAAATTTGGTGTTACAACATTATAATCATATAGAAATTTTATAAGTACAATTAATTCAATTTTGCTTAAATTAAAATCAAAATATGATGAAAATTCTTCATCATTATCTTTATGCTCCCTTATAATAGCGTAAATTTCTTCATGGACTAAGTCTTTATTACCATTATTAATCTTGTATTTTTTTATTGTATTTAAATATTTATCATCAAAGAAAATTCCAAAATAGTTGCTTGGTTTGGGATGCAAAAAATGTTTAAGGATAGGTTGTTTGTTAATTATTTCATAAAAAGTAAGTACTGTTTTATCTTCCCAATAAGAATTCTCTAAATAAAAATTTTCTTGTCTTAGATTTTCAAATAAATAATAATAACTTTCTAAAAAACGATAAAGATTTTCATAAATCATCCCATCTGTAAAATATGGAGTTTTATTATTATTAAGATTAAATAATAAGATGAGGTTATTCACATCATACTGTATTTTATATGAAGCTTTTTTTATTTCAAATTCCTGTTGATGAATTATTTGATAAATATCTCCAGATCTAAACTCAGAAATTAGTGTTTTACTAATTTGGTCAATAACTTCCTTGAATAGGGTCACAAAAACAGAAAACTTTAAATTATAGTCCTTTAATAATAGATCATTATGCTCTAATATTAAATCTTCAACAAAATTTACCTCTTGGTTAATGGATATTCTGTTGAATTTTTTTTTACAATTTATTGGAGAAAAACTACTATTAAGAATTTCATTTATAGTTCTAAAATCAGAAATAATAAATTTCTTCTTAATATCCTTAACAAAATCATTAACTTGGGTTTTCTTTAGTTTTACTTTTTTTTTCATTATCAATTACCTTTTTCATTTCTTCTCGAACTTTTTGTGGTAATACTCTGCTATAAATCTGTGTTGTTTTAATATTCTTATGTCCTAACATCGCCATTACAGATTCCATTGATACGCCTTTACTTAAAGTCATGGTAGTTGCAAAGGTGTGCCTGGCCATATGGAATGTCAGATTCTTCTGTATTCCACACAGGTCAGCTATTTCTTTTAGATAGGAATTATGTTTTTGATTACTAAAAGATGGAAAAACCCGATTTGTATTTAGACCCTTAGGGTGAGTTCTATATTTTTCAATAAGAGCCAGTGGTTTTTCCAACAAAGGTACTATAGACTCATTCTTTGTCTTTGTTCGTTCAGTCTTTAACCATTCTTCTCCTTCAAACAATTCCCTGCAGTCATCATAAGTAAGTTTGTTTATATCTGAATATGCAAGGCCAGTATAACAAGCAAATAAAAACAAATCTCTAAATGTTTCTAGTCTTTCAATTTGGAATTTCTTGTCTTCTATTAATTTGACTTCAGTTTCAGTTAAAAAATTCCTTTTTACTGGTTTATAGTTAATTTCAAAATTTGCAAAAGGATCTTTATCAAGCCATTCATTATTTATAGCCTGATTCGTAATTTTCATTACATTCTTAGAATACTTGGCAGCTGTATTATAGCAACATTTTTCATCTACCATAAGATATTCCATAAAACCTGTGATAAATTCTAGTTTTAATTCTTTTAGATATAGATCATCCCTTTTGTATTTTTTTTGAATGTATTTTTTTACGTGATCAAAGGTTGTTTCATATTTTTTATGCGTTGATTTAGAATATTCTTTATCAATTAGTTTTTGCATCTCTTCATTATGCTTCTTGAAACATTCAACTAAAGCCCAATTTTTTCCTGAAATACCTTGATATCTATTCTTAAGATTTTGTGCCGTAATAAATTCATTATGATCAATCATCTCTCTATGATGATCATACATCTTATTTTGTATAGTATCTAGGTAGGCAATTAATTTTTTAGCTTCCAGATTACTACCTTTTGGTTTATTTGCTTTTTTATCCCATTTCTTAGAATCTATGTATCTTTTAGTTGCAATTTCAGCTCTTTTACCATTAATGGTTATTCTTAAAAATATAGGTGCTTTGCCATCAGTATTAGACCTTTCCTTACGCAAGAAAAACAATAATGAAAATGTATGATATGTATTCATTTGGATTTAATATATATTTTCTGTTAACCGAAATTATAAATTTTAAATTAAATTAGCAAGAAATAGTATTAAATTTTATTGTTGTAAATTATTGAATAATAAATATTAAGAATGAATTCGGTTAACAATCAATTTGTGGAATTTGTTAACCTAAATTAGCACATAAATTATACATTAGATTGGATTAAAATGAAAAAAGAGAAACCGAAGTTTCTCTTGTAATCATTAATTTTAGACTGGTTTGTACTCATTTATACTTTGAGAGAGTGGAGCTGGCGGGACTCGAACCCGCGTCCGAATAAGAAACCCAAATGTTTTCTACATGTTTATCTCTTTGTTATTTTTCGTGATTGGCCTGGCAAAGAGCAGCCGAACCAAACCTTAGCTTCTTTGTTTTCGCCTGGTCATCGAAGCGCCAACCGGGCTAGTTTAACATTTACGATGCCTCATTATCAAGTGCCGTTAAACGGGGCCCTTTGAGAGACAGCCTGTCCTGCAGCACCTAGGCCGCTGGATTAAGCTAATTCACTTAGTGAATTAAGCAGCAAGCGCGTAATTATTTTCGCCGTTTATTGTTTTGAGCATTGAGATTTACGAGCCAAAACACAAAGCTCGACATGCTTACACTCCAATTTACATTACCGTCAAAACCAAAACAGCCCCATTATGGGACTGCAAAGTTACAAAAATATCAGGCCAATGAACGGTTTTTGATGAAAAAAAATTAATTTTATAGCCTCAATTGTAAACAATTAATCCAAATATCATGACTAAAAAATTAAAAGTTGGCGTTCTGCGCGAGACAAAAAACCCACCCGATAAACGTGTTCCGGTTACTCCTCCACTCGCTGTTAAAATGCTCGAACGTTTTCCTAATATTGATCTTTTTGTTCAACCAAGCGATCTGCGTTGTTTCACTGACGAGGAATATAAATATCTCGATTTACAGATGAAAGAAGATTTAACTGATTGCGATATTTTATTAGGCGTAAAAGAAGTAAATCCTGCAACACTAATTCCAAATAAAACCTATTTATTTTTTGCTCACGTAGCTAAAAAACAACCTTATAACCGTGAGCTTCTGCAGGAAATCATTCGTAAAAAAATACGACTGGTAGATTATGAATATCTCACTGATTATAACGGCGCACGTATTGTTGCTTTTGGACGCTGGGCCGGTATTGTTGGAGCATACAATGGATTGCGTGGCAGAGGTATTCGTATGGATGAGTTTCAGCTAAAACCTGCTCACCAGTGTCACGATATGGACGAAATGTATGCCGGTTTAAAACTGATAAAACTAAAAAAGAAAAAGATTCTTGTAACCGGTGGAGGCCGTGTTGCCATGGGTGCAATGGAAACATTACGACAATTGAATTTACGCGAAGTTACACCTGAAGAATATCTTACTCAGGATTTTAACGAAGCAGTGTTGTGTCGTCTTGACCCTGAGCATTATGTTCGCCACAAAGGAGGCATGCAGTTTAACCTGCAACATTTCTTTAAACATCCCGAAGAGTACGAGTCAACATTTAAACCCTATACCAAAGTAACCGATATTTATATCGCTTGTCATTTTTGGGATCCCAAATCACCAAAATTTATTACCAAAGAAGATTACCTCGATCCTGACTTTAAAATAACAGTTATTGCCGATGTTAGCTGCGATGTAAACGGACCAATAGCATCAACAGTTCGTGCATCAACCATTGCCGATCCATTTTATGGTTATAATCCGGTTACAGGAAAAGACGAAAGACCATTTATTAGTCCTAAAAATATAACTGTTATGGCTATCGATAACTTACCCGGAGAATTACCAAGAAACGCAGCAGCCGATTTTGGCGCTGACTTACTCGATAAGGTTTATCCTTCGCTTTTTGGTCATGATGATGCAGGAATTATTGAACGTGCAACCATTGCTAAGAATGGTAAATTGACTGACCGATATGCTTATCTGCAGGATTATCTGGATGGAAAAGAATAAAGAATAGTGAGCAGTGAATTGTGAATAGTGATTGGATCAAAATAAAAATCAATCTGTTCCCTCTAGGGATTAAGGGCAAAACAGATTGATTTTTATTCTAAATATGTTTTAATTCATATATTGTTTTCAATTGATCTGTCG
>JAVEZW010000005.1:0-42978 GCA_034002805.1 Bacteroidales bacterium
TAAAAGGAGAATCTTTAAGAAGAAAAATTGTAAAAAATTAATGTATATTTGCAACGATTTCTAAATCCTTTTTAGTGGGGTCAGTTTGCTCCGGATTTGAGGGGTCACATTGTCCGGAATATTCAAAAAGTGAAAATTTGGGTGTTTTTTATTTACAGCATAAGCATGTTTTATATCGAAAGCATCTAAAGAGTGATTCTCTTTAAAAATTACTATTGTAGATTTAAGTTGATCTATTGCATCTTGAATCCACTCTTTTGGACTTGTTTTTAATTCAATAAAAATAATGGAAGTGTTCGTGTTATAGGTTAACATTCCATCACATTGACTCATTTCATTTCCATTGTCATAAACTACAATATTATGATCTATAGGAGTAAACAAAACTTCTAAATGGTCTGAATTAATAACTTTTGCGATCCATGCATGATTGTTTGTTGTATCAGAATACGCTAAAGTTCCATGATCACACAATCCAAAAATGTGATCTGTTCTGGAGTTTTCACGAATGTAATTTTCATCAAAAAAGTTTATCGGTGACATAAGTCTTCAATTTCGAGTAATTCTTGAAACAATTCATCTGTTTCACGAAGGGAGATATTTAAGTAGTTTTCATCTGAAGGAATATCCATGTAATGATCCAATTTTTTAATCATTCCATTTTCCATTTCATAAATGGCAATGTTGTCAATAGAAACTCGCGATTTACTCGGAACTATGTTTTCTAATTGTTTATTTACACCATCATCTTCGCAAATAATCTCATTTGCTTTTATAGCTAAAGTTAGATAATTTACAATATAAGGACTGTGAGTTGTTATAATTAAACCGTTCCCATTTTTGGAATTAAAGGCGTTCAACAATTCCATTAAAATATTTTTCTGTGATTTTGGAAATAAATTTTGCTCAGGTTCTTCAACAATATTCCAAAAACAATCATTGTGATATAATGTATTTAACTGAGAAATTAATGAGTTTCTTATATCTTCATTTAAATTTTCATCTAATAAAAGCTGCCTTATCCTTTTTTCTAGTCTAGCATTCAATTCAACACTCGATTTATTATGTGAATTTTCCTCTTTTTCAGAAATACGATTAGATAAATAACGTGTAACTAAAATTAAAGGAACTAATGATTGAAATCCACTAGCGGCTTCATGTAATCGAAGTTTAAAACCATCCCCGTGTAACCATGAAACTTTATTTAATTTATCGTACTGAAAAGAGTACCCATCAATAGGTAAACTAATTTTGTTTCCAATACTTTTTTTGGCCTTTTCATATTCAGTAAGCAGTGTAGAAAGTGGATGTGGAAGGTTTTTTATCTTTTCGGCATCCTCTATCACACTCATAAAATTTCTTTCTGCCGGTACATACATAATTTGAGGCATCAAATACGCTTCATTATTATGAAGATGTTCAATGGTTAGTTTTTTTGATTCATAAATGAACTTATATTTAGTACCTTTAAAAATAAGTTTAGTATTCTCCTGAAAATAATTCTGAATATTATGATAGGCACAATGACTATTGACAAATCGATTGTATTGAGAAATCCATTTCTCTTTTACATCACCTCTTATCAATGCTTTTTCCAACCAAGAAAATGAAGATATTAATTTTGCAATCGTACTTTTTCCGGATCCTTGATCTCCACAAAAAATAGTTACTGGAAATATGGGCATCATTCCATCACTAAATCCTTCTTTTATGGGCCCAAAATTACTGACAAATATCTCTTTCATATTATTCTATAGGATAAAACCATTTACATTGCAAAAATAACAAAAAAATCATGTTAAAATTATTGGAACGAAATTATATTTTCAAATGTATAATCAAGTCTCATGTCCTAAGTCTTAAGTCAAAAGACTAATGAATAATTTATTTTTATTAATTCGTGCATTAGTGGCTATTTAATAAAACACTGTGTTCCATTGTGAATCCACTGTGTTCCATTGTGATTACTTCTTTAAAAAACCTTATCGCTGACTGATATTTCGTCTTTAGACTTTTGACCTTAGACTTTAGACCTTTATGCCGCGAATGCGCGAATAATAAACGAATATTTTTTTTTATTTTTCATTTTTCATTTATAACTGAAACCTGATAGCTATTTCGTCTTTCGACTTTTGACTTTCGACGTTAGACTTTTATCTGGGCGTGCCGGCTCTCCCTCCCACGATCCCTCGCACGCCGTCGGGCTTGTTCCGGGGTCCGCTTCGCTCCCGTGCTTCACTGCACTTCGCTCAGCAAGTTCATCGATCATCGAATGCTTATCGCGTCGCTCGTTCCAGTTCGCACCACCTTCGGTGCCCTCCACATCCCTCACGCGCAAAAACCTTCGGTTTTTATTGGGTCTAAAGTCTAAAGTCAAATGTCAAACGTCTAATGTCTAACGTCTAACGTCTAACGTCTAATGTCTAATGTCTAACGTCTAATGTCAAACGTCTAACGTCTTTTGACTTTAGACCTTTGACTTTAGACCTTAGACTTTAGACTTACAATCCCCATCCCGACCACTATCCCCACCGCATCGTACCCCAGATCCAACAAGGAGAACTCTCTCACCCCACCGGTAAGCCACAGCTGAAGCAGTTCGATACTCAGCCCGAACCCGAACCCGATCAAAACCAACCAATACCATTTCAATTTCGGGAAGGTGATCCTGGTAAGCAAGATAAACACCACAAAAGCAAGGATATGACGGATGATCCAGGGTTTTGAAAAGGAGTCTTCCAAAAATGATGGAGGATCAGATAGTAATGATACAGTAGTAATAAGAAGGATAAAAATGATCCAAATAATCAGTTTAATTGTTTTCAATGTCCTTAGTTAATTGCATAACTGTGTTTATTCGTTGAATTATCTTTTCCTTATTAAATCTAGTTTCCATTAATTGATGAGCTCGTGTTTTAATATTATCACCCTCACGTTTGGAGAAATCAATAATGGACAAAAATCCTTTTGCAATATCTTCAATATCATCCGGTGATGTTGTAATACCAAGTTGATGTTCTTCAATAATCTCTTTACATGAACCATTTAATACTCCTAATATGGGTTTTCCTGAAGATAAGTAGGATTGTAGTTTTAAAGGTTCCGTTTTTTCAATTCCTTCATTATTGATCAGAGATAATATCAGAATATCACTTTGATTCATGATATCATTCATTTCATTATTTGGCCTTCTTCCATGTAAAATAATGTTTTTATAACCATTAGAATTGATTAGTTCATCAATTTCAGCTTTATAACTACCATCTCCTACTATATGCAAAATACCATTTTCAATATTTGCAGTCTGAAAACCTTTAATAACATTACTAAGATTCTGATATCTTGAAATATTCCCCGTAAATGTAAAATGAATGAAATCAGGTTTAAATGTCAACGAACTCTTCTTGTTTTCTCCAGATTCAAGCCAGTTTGGAATATAGGTGATTTGTTTGGTACAATATTTTTGAATGGTTGTTTCAAATTGTTTACTGGAAACTAAAATATGATCACAATTTTTATAAACTCTTCTAATAAAGTAAGAAAGACACTTTTCAGTTATAACATTTTTAGGGACCCCATAACTATACACAACATCTGGCCAAATATCACAAGTCCAAATAGTGATAGGACATGTTTTACTCTTTTTTATTTTTATTGCTGGGAAAGCTACAGTTAAAGGACCCGTTTGAGATACAAAAATGTGGTCAAACTTAGTTTTTATTTTTTTAGCTGTTTGTTGCCCTTTGAAAACAAAAAATAAGTAATTATGAAACTTTTTAAATTTACTGTTTTTATATCCTTCTATACATTTAAATCGATGAATAATTATACCATTCCAGTCTTCAAGTTCATAATCTGAATTTTGATAACCTTCAAATACAAAACTATCGGGATAAGAAGGATATTGTGTAAGTACTTCAATATGATGTTCTTGATTTTTCCATTCTAATACCAAATTATTGATTAGAAAATTCTCAGGATGGAAAACCTCAGAGATAACTAAAATGTTCATTATTACTATTCTTTCATCCAAACTTTACGATTAATTATATCAACGTAGCTTTGAATTAGTTTTACTATTTTTATTGATACATTTTTATCGTTATACTCTGGAACATTAATCATTAGTTCTTTATTATTCAACATTGAAATAGACATTTCTACAGCTTGCAATAATGATTTTTCTGATATTGAGCCTATAATAAATCCGCCCTTATCCAATGCCTCTGGTCTTTCTGTTGAGGTACGTATTGAGACTGCTGGGAAATGCAATATTGCTGATTCTTCTGCAAGTGTTCCACTATCGGAAACTACACATAAAGAGTTCTTTTGAAGATTATTATAATCAGAAAATCCAAAAGGTTCTAATGTTCTAACTAATGAATGGAACTTAAAACCTCTTTGCTCAATAAATTTCTTACTTCTTGGATGCACACTGTAAATAACTGGAACCTGATAAGTTTCAGCCATTGCATTTATTGAGTTCATAAGTTCAAAGAAATTCTTTTCATTATCAATATTCTCTTCTCTATGGGCTGATAGCAATATATATTCCTTTTCCTTAAGTCCTAATGTTTCTAATATCTTACTTTCCTCAATCTTCTTTGAATTCACTTCCAAAACCTCTGCCATTGGAGAGCCAGTAACATATATCTGTTCTTTCTTTACTCCTTCTGAAAACAAATATCTTCTTGCATGTTCTGAATATGGAAGATTAACATCTGAAATATGATCTACAATTCTTCTATTTATTTCTTCTGGAAGATTTTCATCAAAACAACGATTACCTGCTTCCATATGGAAAATTGGGATTTTTAATCTTTTAGCACTAATAGCTGAAAGTGCAGAATTTGTATCACCTAAAATCAAAATTGCATCTGGTTGTACTTTCTGCATTAGTTGATATGATTTAGCAATAATATTACCCATTGTTTCGCCTAAATCATCCCCAACAACTCCTAAATAATAATCAGGTTCTCTTATACTTAAATCCTTAAAAAAGATTTCATTTAATGTATAAGCATAGTTTTGTCCTGTGTGTACAATTATATGTTCAAAGTACTTATCTGACTTCTTTATAACTTCTGACAATTTAATTATTTCAGGTCTCGTACCTACAATTGTCATTAATTTTATCTTACCCATAGTCTAGTTTTTAAAATACATTGGATATAAATCCTTATGGTTATTAACCCACTCACTCATTTCTCTTACCATTTCTTCATAAGAAGGAACAACAAAAGAAAAATCATTTCTCTTCCTGCGAAGTGATTTATCAAGATTTAGTGATTCGCTCTTATTGATTTTTAATTCGTTATTTCTAAAATACTTATTAAACAAACAAAGTAAATCATATTTTGAAATGCTTGTATTATTTACCAAGTTATATAAACCGCAAAGATCTTCTTTAATGGCTTGCTCCATTGCTTTTGCTAAGGTTAGAGTAGTAACACCAGTCCACATTGCACCAGTAAAACCATTTACCTCCCCTCTTTGCTTCATAAACCAATTAAAGAGTCCTATTCCATTCTCATTCATATCAGGTCCAATAATAGAATTTCTAAAAGTGAGATTTTTATTATCTTCCACTTCACCCAATGCTTTGGAACGATCATAAAATGTTATTCCATCTCTTAAACTATCTTCATAATAAGGTCCTGAATTTCCGGCAAAAACACAGTCAGTACTCATATGAATAAGCTTTGTTTTCTTCCCCTTTAAAGTATCAGCAACCAAATGGGGTAAATAAGAGTTTAGATACACAGCCAAAGATTGATTTTCATCTGCAACCTGATTCAATATTCCAATACAATTTATTACTACATCATAATCTCCCTCTAAAAGCATATTCTTGAAATTCTCAGTTTCAAGAGCATTGCCAATAATATTATTACAATAAGGAAATGGTTGCATAGAATAAGCGGTAACATTATATCCCTTTTCCAGAAAATAAAGAGTAATTAAATGTCCTGCCATACCAATAGAACCTAATACTAATATATTTTTCATATTACTTTCTGTTTTTAAATTCATCGAGCTTTAATAATAACTCTACCATTTCATTTTGATTAAGTCTATGAGTATTGTGAGAATGATAATCTTCCATAATAGAAACCTTTTCTTGTCCCTTTTCAAAATATTTATCATAATTCAAATCACGAGTATCACAAGGAATTCTAAAATAATTACCCATATCAATAGATCTTGCCATTTCTTCTCTTGTAACTAAAGTTTCATAAAGCTTTTCCCCATGTCTTGTTCCAATAACCCTAATATTCGTTTTAACTTTTAAGAGTTCCATTATCGAATTAGCCAAAATATCCAAAGTTGCGGCTGGTGCTTTTTGAACAAATAAGTCTCCATTTTCTCCATGTTGCCAAGCGTAAATAACTAAATCAACAGCATCATCCAAAGTCATCATATACCTTGTCATATTTGGATCTGTTATTGTTATCTCCTCTCCCTTTTCTATCTGGTCAATCCAAAGAGGAATAACAGAACCACGAGAAGCCATAACATTACCATAACGAGTACAACAAATTGTTGTTTTACCATTCTTTCCTAATTGTCGACCTTTTGCAATGGCAACCTTTTCCATCATAGCTTTAGAAATTCCCATAGCATTTATAGGATAAGCAGCTTTATCAGTACTCAATACAACGACTTTTTCTACTCCATATTGTATGGCTGAATCCAACACAATTTCAGTGCCAAAAACATTAGTTCGAACAGCTTGGATTGGGAAAAACTCACATGAAGGTACTTGTTTTAGAGCGGCAGCGTGAAAAACATAATCTACTCCAAACATTACACCGTCCACACTTCTTTTATCACGAACATCTCCAATGTAAAATTTCACTTTGTCGTTTTGTAGCGCATGGCGCATATCATCTTGTTTTTTCTCATCCCTTGAGAAAATACGTATTTCCTTAATATCAGAATCAAGAAAACGTCTAAGAACAGCATTACCAAAGGAACCCGTTCCCCCAGTAATTAACAGGGTTTTATCTTTAAAAATGGACATAGGCGCAATTATTTATTTATCAATTTAATATATGTTTCATTAAAGAAATTAGTAATATAATTTTCATATTTATTATTCCATAATGATAATGATACTTTTCCTTTATTAATCATATCGTCTTTGCTTATCTCTTTAAGCAAAGAAATTATTTCTTGAGATGTTTCTTCAATAATATAACCACAATTATTATCAAGAATTTTTCTTTCCATATTAATACCTTTCGTTGAAATTATAGGCTTACCTAACATCATCGCTTCATAATATTTATTAGGAGCAGCATAAAAATGATTAGGATTAATCTTTGAATACATGGCATATATAATATCTGAGTTATACATAATATTTAATCCTTCTTTATAATCTACTTTACCAAAATATTTAACATTTTCTAAAGAAGATAATCTAATACATTTATCTTCAATTTCTTTAGAGCCATATCCTGCGATCAATAAATTAATTTTTTTAGTTTTAGTTGCTTCTAATAATTCATCTAGATTTCTACCTATAGCAAACCCTCCAACATAAGATAAAGTAATATTATCATTATCAAATTTGTATTTGTCATCATGCTTCAAAAAAGAAATATCATTAAATGAAGGAATATTTGGAACGACTAATTCTTTTTTATTCAATTTATATGGAATTTGTTCAATCCTTTCAGGTTCACAGATAATAACTTCATCTGAATGTTTAATTGTAAAAGATTCCATTATTTTGAAAGTGTTTAAAACAATCTTATTTTGATTATATAGTGTTGCACTCATCCAATCACATATATCAAAAATTACTTTTACCTTTCTATTAAACAAAAATTTAAATACAACTGCAGGGAATGCAGTATCTAAATCAAAAGCATGTATAACAGTCAATTGCTTTTTATTCTTTAATAATTTTTTAATTAGAAAACACATCCATTTAATTCTATCATGAGCTGCTTTAACTCCTCCTTGATTAAACTGACTTTTCAATTTAAAATATACTGTATTTTTTCGTTTTAAGCCCTTATTAATTCTATCCCATCCAATTACAGTATATTCAATATTATTTTTATCAAAAAAACTAATATACTTTTCAATTCTTGGAGAAGAATAAATTTCGTTTGTTCTTGTAAGTAGTACCATTATATTATTTCTATCAATTTCGCAATTATCCTGTCCGATGTTCCACCATCCCAAAGTTCAGGAATTCCTCCCTTTTTCCAATTTCCTGAAAATAATTTTTCTAAAGCTGGTTTTATTGCTTTTGGATTAGTTCCTATTAATTCATTGGTTCCTACTGTACAGGTTTCTGGTCTTTCGGTATTATCTCTTAGGGTTATGCAAGGAATTCCCATTACTGTGGTTTCTTCTGTTATTCCACCCGAATCGGTAATTACTGCCTTTGAATGTTTAACCATATAATTAAATTCCAAATATCCCATTGGCTCTACAATAAACAGATTATCTGCCTTTATTCCTAAATCTGTAAATATCTTTGCTGTTCTTGGGTGAATTGGGAAAATTATTGGTAAACCCTCTACATTATTAACTATCTCGCTCATTAATGCTTTTAGCTTTTCAGCCTCATCCACATTTGCAGGGCGATGCATTGTTAGCATAATATATTCCTTTTCCTTAAGAGATAGTTTATCAAACACATCAGGCTTACGGAATCTATCCATATTTGCAAGCAAAGTATCAATCATAACATTTCCCACAAAGAAAATTTGTTCTTCTCTTGCTCCAAAACGTCTTAGATTTTCATTTGCAACCTCCGTTGTAGTAAAGAAATAATCAGCCAAAGAATCTGTAACCATACGGTTTATTTCCTCTGGCATAGTTAAATCCCAAGAACGAATTCCAGCTTCAATATGTGCAACCTTAGTATTTAATTTCTTAGCCACAATTGAGCAAGCCATAGTTGAAGTAACATCACCCACAACAATAACCAAATCGGTAGGGTTTTGCATAAGCTCCTTTTCAAACTCAATCATAATACCAGCAGTTTGCTCAGCTTGAGTTCCACCCCCAACTCCCAAATTAGCATTAGGCATAGGAATATTCAACTCCTCAAAAAAAGTATCACTCATATTTTTATCATAGTGCTGACCAGTATGCACCAAACGATACTCAATTGAATTTTGAGTTTTGAGTTTTGAATTTTGAGTTTCATTGTGTTTTTGAATTGAATGTATAATTGGAGCAATCTTCATAAAATTTGGTCTTGCCCCTGCTATTATTGTTAGTTTCATTTGTTTTATTTTTGAGTTCGCTTAATTTTACTTAAATCAATTTTTGATCCGAGATAATTATAATAATCTTCAGAAAAAACCCCAAAACCAGATGTAAAAGTCATTTCTCCAAAATATGGTTTACCATCAATATCATAAAAATCTACTCTTACTTGAGGAATTTCTTTTGATAATATTTTGGCTAATTCTATCATTTTAGCAAGTGATTTTGGCTTAGGAATATCTTTATAACTACAATATTTGTAATTCGGATTAAAGTTTTCTTTTGATATATTCTTCCAATTCAAATCATATAATGATAATAAATAATTACTCCCTTTTCTATCAAAAACAACTAAAATACATTCGGGCACTCCATTAAAGCACCAAATTTTATAGTCAACTAATGAGGAACTATAAGTATCATTGTTTTCTAATAATTCTTCAGCAATAATTGAAGGTTTTATCCTTAAATAATGAATTTGAGCTGCAAAATATCCAAAAGGTTCGTTCAGCCATTTATCTAATTTTCTGATTGTTTTCTTTTTATTGATTTTTGAATTATTCTCAACAATTATATTCATTCCACATCCATTGTTTGTTTTTAAAATATATCTATTTGGTAATTTGTCAAAATCAATATCTTTTGCACTATCCCATTTGAAATAAAGTTTGGGTAGTGCATCTTCAAATCCACATTTTTTAACATAATCTCGAACAAGATATTTATCTGCACAATTTGTCCATATTTTTGTATCAGTATTAAACTGAAGCCAAAATATCTTTTCAATAAGATTTTTTGGATTTTGCCAATTAACTGAACTCCTGAAAACCTTCCAATATGATAATTCTGCAGATAATTTTGGAGACAATTTAAAAATAAATTTAAATAGAAAATAATTAAATTTTATATATATTGATCGTAATATTTTATTTGATCTTAAATTATCTTTCAACATTCTAGTTTAAATTTTGTGAATTTATACTATTTAAATAAAAAAACTCTTCTGCTTCAATAATCGAATGTAAATTTCTTTGAATAATTATGTTTTTATTTAATTTCGAAATAAATTTTCTTAATAGTCTTTTTGTTAATAATAAGAAAATATAATAAAACAAACGTATTAAACTTTTCTTATACTTTAAAGCGTATATAAATAGAACTATTTTTTTTGGTCTTAATGAAAAAGCATGAGCTAAATTGTAATCAATATCAAATTTATTAATATAACTTTCTTTACCATTTTTTTGAAGTGTTTTAATTCCAGAATTAGCCCAAGCGTAGCTACCACACCAAATAGGAGGAATAAAATTTTCCCATTCTTTTCGATCATTATCATTTATAAAGTCAACATCATCTAATCTTATTACCCCACCTTTGCGTATAACACCTCCTCCAGTCATTTCTGATGTTCCATTTATAATAATTGGAATATTTATTTCATAATATTTGTTCACTTCAAAAGCTAGCAAAACCGCAGAAGAAATATCAGGTGGAGTTGAAAGAAAGTGTGTTTCATATTTTTTATATATTGTATTTAATACTTCTCGTTTAACTATAGCATGATATAATAAAGGAAGATGTGATTCATTTAATATCATTCCTTTTCTCAATAATACATTAAGTTCTATAGAAGTATCATGTTTAATTATGTTGTTTTTTCTTTTAAAAAATTGAGCTGTCCCTGACCAATTATAATATGCACAATTTGAAAATATAGAATCTACATTATTACTTTTCATCCATTTGACACAATCTAAAATATTTCTTGTAACGCCATCATCATCACCAATAAAACATACATATTCAGCAGTAGACTTACTTATTGCAAGATCTGAATTGCTAATCATTGTTAATTTTTCATTACTATGAAAATACTTAATATTATTATTATTAAATGAATTTATATAATCAATAATCTCAAAATTATTATCAGAATTATCATGAATTATTAATTCTATTTCATTAGACTTAAAACTATCAATTAATTTGATTAAAACTTTCAAATATTTATATCTGTTTTTAGTGGGGACAACTATACTTAGTAAATAAGACATGATTAATTATATTAAAGTGTTTATATTTATGGATTAAATGATCTAATAATATTTAAATTGATTATAATAATCTGTTTTTTAAAAATATTATAACAACGAGAGTCTGTTTTTGAAATAAATTAAAATTTTTAATATTTATATTATTAAGTATATTCAAATTAACGAAATAAATCAAAATTTTAATGATAATTAGAACTTAAGACTATGATTTTTTCAAGATTTTTCTATTCACATCAATGCCTATAATAAATAGAAATAAATAGAACAACCAAAACATTCCATGAATTGTTTGTGCAAATATCATTAAATAAATAGAAACAAATATAAAAGTAAAATATTTATTTTTGTCTCTTATCAATAAAGGGAAAAACAGATAAAATATATATAAAAGAAACGAGATTAATCCATAAGCATAAATATATGATTTCCAATCAACATCATTATATTCTATTGTTTTTCCATTACCAAATAGTAAATCTTCACTATAAATAAATGAATTCCAAAATAAATTATCCGATTCCTCAGATGATCTATTATAACCTGAAAATAATTTTAAATCATCTGGTTGGAGTCTCTCAACTATGGCATTGTTAATCCAGTTTTCGCCATTATTAATATTTTTTGCAAAATAGATTATCATAAAATAGCATAAAAACGTAATTACTACCCATAAAACCTTTCTTCTAGTATTTCTAAAAGTAAATAAAAGATAACCAAATATTGATATTATATAACCTGCAAGCGAAAAAGTAAAAAAAATTGCAAAAAAGAAGATAATATTTATTTTATCAAATTTATATTTGCTTAAAAAAAGAAAAACTGATAAAAGACAACCTAAATAACCAGGTTCAAGAAAAACCGATGAAAATCTAAAATAATCTCTATGTAAAACCATATTATTACTTAAAAATATAAAATAGTTCGAATATGAATATTGAAATGAATTATCTATTTTCCCATAATATAATGTAGAATTTGGTAAGTCGATTCCTAATAGAAATAATACCCAACCAATTAAAGAAATAAATAAGAGTATTGAAAACCATTTTCTTATTGAAATAAACAATTCAAATTTCAATTCACTTTTAAGTGTTATTATAAAATAAACAGGCAAAATTCTAAAAATAGAACCTAGTATACCAAAAAAATTACTATGAGTTGCTGTTGAAATACTTGCTAATAGTAAAATAAAAAACCAAATTATACTTTTTAGATTTGATGTAAAATATTGTTTGTGAATAACAAATAAAAAAAAACTATTTAATAATATAAATATATTAACATATACATCTTCAATATCCCAAAAAAACCAAGCTCTAAAGGATTGTAATAAACATAAAAACAAAATAAATTTATATGTTGTCCATAAATTTAAATTAATATTTTTCATATTTTGCTTAATGTGTACTTTCTAATGTATTTAAAAATTTGTCTCTTCTTCACTAGTATAATGAAAAGATCGGTTAAAAACCAAATATTTATATATATTATTTTAAATTTTAAATATGATAATATCAAAAACATAAATTCATTTGTTTTTTTTTCATATTGTATCTTCGATTCAATATCATTATCTTTTACTAATGTTTCTTTACCGAAAACACTAATTTTAATTTGATTTTTCCTTTTTATTATTGTTTCATAAAAGTAAGTATTAAAATCTTTTTCATTAATCATACAATCTTTTAACATTTTCCCCTTATCAATTCTATATTTTTTATTTACAACTAAATTAAATGCTTCTTCTTTAAAACATTCCAAATTATCACATGAAATTTTCAAATATTCTTTTTGACATACTACTTCTTCAGCTTTACTTAATCCAATAGTTGTTAAACTTAATATAGGTATTGAATTACTTGCAGCATATTGACACATCAATCCTCCTATATAAGGGTATGTATTCAAAAAAATATCAGAATGTTTAAACAGTTCATTAATATCTTTTCTATATCCTATTAAAAATACTCTATCTTGATAATTATTTTCAAGAATAAATTTTTCAAACAAAGATGAATCTCCGGAACCTGCAAATAAAATCACTACATCATTGGATATTTCTAATACGATTTTCATTAATTTAAAAAATGTATTATCATCGTCAATAATCTTATAGTATGCACCACCTGATAAAATAATTGTTTTATTTGAAAAATCATTAGGAAACCCTTCAAATTTTGATTCATTTTCTATTGGATAATATGGCAATAAAAAAACATTATTTTGATTTATTTGTCTTTCGTTAACTGACAATGAAAAACCGTAACTCCTAAACTCTAATGAATAATCTAAACATCCTTGACCTATCCAAAAAGTATGATCAGTTAAATTAATTTGAAATTTTTCAATTTTTTTAGGAAGTGCGTAGAAAGCAGTTATTGCATAAACAGCACTTGGACTTAAATGCATAAATAATTTTGATGGATTAAATTGTATTATTGAATCATAAATAAATTGCGATCTTTTTATCCCATTTAGTTTCTCTGGAATAAAAATTATTTTTGATTTTTTATACCTTGTAATTTCATTGATTATATCTTTTCCACTTACATTATTTTGTTTTGAATCCGTAATATACAAAAGATTCCATCCTAAATTAATAATGGCTCTTATATACTGCTGCGTTAATCCTTTGTTATCTAAGCAAAAACTATCATAGAAAACACAATTATTCACAATATAAGTTTCATTAAAATCTTTCTTGATAATCTTGCTAGATATTGTTCTTAATAAAGTTTCAATCGTATCATCCTTAAACCCTAAATAAAAATAATAAGCAGTCGCAGATGCAGCCTTTAAATATATTAAACAGTTATCAAAATTATTTTTATTAAAAGAATAACATGCTTTAGATTTTAATTTATTAAATAATCTGTGAATTGTAGTATTTGAAAATTCCATAGAAAAAATTATAGTCTATTATATCTAAAACTTCTTATTGCTTTTGTCAACTCCATTCTCTTATCCAATTCAATATAAGAATATGTAAAACAAATCAAGGTCAAAAATATTGTTGGTATATATACAAAATTTGATTTCCAAAAGTAAATTAAAATAAAACAAGATACTAATAAAAATAGTAAAATAGAGAATAGTTTGACAAATGAGTTAACAAAACTATATTTATATCTGAATTTGGTTACTAAATATACTTGAATTAGATATAGGAAATAGGATAATGCAAATGATACTCCTAAACCTTCTAATCCTAAAAAATAATACCCTAATAAATTTAATATTAAAACATATCCATTTGCAATAATTTCATTAACAGCAAACATCTTCATATCCTGTTTAGCAATGAATTGAAAGGAAATTGACCAAGAAACTGCTTTAAAAATCATACCCAACATCGCCCATTTCATAAATTCTGATATTGGTAAAAACTTATTTGAATATAGTAATGTTATAATAAATGGAGAAATCAAAAGAAATACAATAATAATTGGGACAATAATTAAAATCGAAATTTCAGCTTGTTGATTAATCATTTTTTTACATTTATCATTATCTTTATTTATAGCTGCTAAACGTGGATAATAATCTGTACCCATTGCAGTAAATATTAATCCTACATATCCATTAACTATGGCAAAACCTGCTGTGTATAAACCAACTTCATCTGTTCCTCCTATTCTTACTATAAAAATTCTAACAATATAAGCAGAACCCAAAACTAAAATACTACTTAAGGTCATTACTAACCCCATCTTTAGCATCCCTTTTCCTTCTTCAAAGGTTTGTTTGGGTGAAATTGATACCTTTTCTAATTTAATCTTTCTTGAAAAATACCATGTAAGTAATAGAGTTGTAATTGAACTTAATATTAAAGTAGGAACAATACCTTCTAATCCGAAGAAATAATAAATAGGTACTGAAATAATTAATCCTAAAAATGAACCCAAAACACCAGATTTTGCAAGATGTTTTAGTTTTCTCATTCCTTGCAAAACTACTGATTGTCCTGCTGATAGCTGTTGAAACAGTAAGGTTACAGAAAGGAAAATGAAAGGGATAGTATAATCGTAGTTTCCAAAAGTTGATTTACTAAGTATTGGAGATAGTGCAATTACAACTATCATTCCTAACAAACCAGTAATCCATACTAATTTCTTAAGTACTGTCACAACTCTACTTATACGCTGAAAATCCCCAGTTCCATTTGCTTCTGCTACATCTTTTACTGCACTTGAAGATAAGCCCATTGAGGTTAGACCTTGGATTAATTGGGTTGCAGATAAATATAATCCACTAATTCCCATACCTGTTGGACCAAGAAGTATTGCAATAAATTTTTGCTTAACAATTGATATCAGAATATTAATGACTTGAACTCCTCCAAAAAGAGATGTAGCCTTAAATATACTTCTATAAGCAGATCTATCTTCTGTATTAGTAGTATTTTGCTCTATTTCTGACACAGATTAAAATTTATTTATCAATTCAACAACAGTCTTAGCTTCTTCCAAACTCATAACAGGAGAAATCGGCAAACTTAATTCCTCATTATGAATTCGCTCTGTGATACTGAGGTTTGAGGTTTGAGGTTTGAGGTTTGAGGTTTGGTAGCATTCTTGTTGATGCGGTGGTATTGGGTAGTGTATTAAGGTTTGAACTTCGTTTTCTGTTAGGTAGTTTTGCAATTCTTCTCTTTGCTGACAAAGTATTGGGAAAATATGAAATACATTTGAATCATAATCATTTACTTTTGGTAAGATGATTTTTGGATTCTTGATATTTTCTATATAGTATTTTGCTATTTCTTTTCTATGCGCATTATCCTTATCCAAATATTTTAGTTTTACAGATAATACAGCTGCTTGAATTTCATCTAAACGAGAATTTCTTCCTGTATATTTGAATACATATTTCTTAGAAGAGCCATAGTTTGCAAGTGTTCTTATTGTATTTGCCAATTCTTCATTATTCGTGGTTACAGCACCACCATCTCCTAAAGCTCCCAAATTCTTTCCAGGATAAAAACTATGTCCCGCCGCATCCCCAATGGATCCTGTCCTAATCAACTTATATGATACCTTTTCATTAAAGCTATCACTCGTCTCTTGTCTCTCGTCTCTTGTCTCTTGTCTAAAGTAGCATCCGTGTGCTTGCGCATTATCCTCAATCAACTTTAAATTGTATTTAGCACATATCTCTCCAACCTTATCTGTATAAGCACAACGACCATAAAGATGAACAATCATTATTGCTTTGGTTTTTGGAGTAATTGCTTCCTCTATTTTATTTTCATCAATTTGAAAAGTATTTATATCTGGCTCAACCAAAACAGGGACAAGATTATTTTCAGTAATTGCAAGAATGGAAGCAATATATGTGTTCGCAGGAACAATAACCTCGTCCCCCTCTTTCATAATTCCTAATTCAATATAAGCCCTAAGAATCCAAATTAAAGCATCCAAACCATTAGCAACTCCAATACAATATTTAGTGCCAATAAATTTTGAATATTCCTCTTCAAACTTCCTATTTTCCTCCCCTTGCAAATACCAACCAGAGTCAACGACTCGTTTTACAGCTTTATGAATCTCTTTTGAATGCTGTTTGGTAATTTTTTGTAAATCTAAAAATTTAATCATTGTTTATCTCTTGTTGAGTTAACATCCATTTGTCAAAACCAATATCTTCCCAGGGCATATTTCTTTCAAAATTGTATTGCCAAGGATAATGCCTTTTATTTGTTACAATATTAAAGAATGGAACTTTTCTGACATCACTCATTCTTTTTGCAGGACTTCCATTGATAAAAGAATAATCTTCAAATTTTCCACCTACTATCGAATTATTTCCTATCAGACAGTTTTCTCCAACAATAGCACCCGGTAGAATAGTGGACCCGGTAGTAATTTGAGTGAACTTTCCAATTTTGGCACCTACCAACTTATAGGAGGGAGGAGTAGGATCGTTTGTCATAATTGTAAAAGGATAAAAGAAAACGAAATCATCAATTTCAGACTTTTGTCCAATATTTACATAGCTATGCATCCTTACATAATTTCCGATTTTGCAATCGCCTTGGATATCACTGTAAGAGCCTACAGAACAGTGACTACCCATTATAGTTTTCTCACGAATTGTAACACGATGTCCAGTTTGTAGTCCGTCGCCGAAGCTGCTTCCGCTATATATGATAGCATGACTGCGAACTAAACTGTTTGCACCAATCACTAATAATGGATTTTCGTAGACAGTAGCTTTATAATAACTGTTATCCGGTTCACCCAATACACAATCATTACAAATAATCGTATTGTCTCCAATTATTACATTGTCATAAATAATTGTATTGTCACCAATTTTAACATTTTTACCTAACTGGACATTCTTGCCAATTTCAATATTTTTATTGTTAAACTTCATTTTCAAATTGTTCCGTTATCTACGTGAATATTTTGTCCTGTTATAGAAGAAGCTTTTTCTGAAATAAGAAAAGCAACTGTTTCGGCTACAGACTTTATGTTTGTTGCTGATTTTAGTGATGTCCTGTTGTAAATACGATCTTTTTGTTCATAAGTAAGTGTGGCACTCATGGCTGTTTCCATAAATCCGGGTACAACTACATTTGACCTTATTCCGATGCTACCGTATTCTCTGGCAGTGTTTTTCGAAAATGCTTCTAATGCGCCTTTAGAAGACGCATACATAGCAAGTCCTTTATAACCGGTATGTGCCGAAATGGAAGATATATGTATTATTGATCCTTTCGTTTTATAAAGCAACATGTTACGAATAGCATATTTTGTTAATATCATAGGTGTAAAAACATTTACTTTATACATTTCTTCCAATTTGGAGATTTGAAGGTTTGTAATAATGTCATCATAAGCCATAGCTGCATTATTGACAAACGCATGAAGGGGCTTTTTTCCAACAAAATCTTTAAATATTTCTTTATTTACTTTTTCAGGATCTGACAGGTCCATACTTTTAAAGAATAATCTATCAGGATAATCGTGTTGAAGTTCCTTAAAATCATTACTGAAAGTACGAGCAACTCCGAAAACAGTATTACCATTTTCTAAAAGCAACTTACAAATCTCAATTCCGACACCACGCGAAACTCCTGTAACTAATATATTCATATTCTTTTTGTTTTTCCTGTTCTGGTTAATTCAATTTTATCTGTAAAGATAATCCTTCGGGGTATTTTAAAATCCTGTAATTTATCAGATAAAAATTGACGTATTTTTAATTCGTTGAGCTTTGCATCAGAAGAAACAATTTCAGCACACAGAATATTACCGAGTACCGAATTGCTTTTTCCATATACAATAACATGTTCCACTCCTTTAATCTTAGAAATTTCCGATTCTACTTCATGTGGATTTACTTTGTATCCTCCCACATTGATTAATTCATTTTTTCTATTCTTGAATTTGAAAATTCCGTTTTCTTCATCTATCCATTCTACAATATCACCAGTGTGATAAAAATTATTATTTAGTTCTAACGTATCAGAAACACCTAATAATGATTTATGAAGTAATATTTCATCATTTTTTATTTTAACCAGGTCATTAATGCTTGGTGGTATTAAAAAATTCTCTCCTTTTGACCAAAATATTGATCCGGCTTCAGTTGAGGCATATATGTTGTTTACTTTTGCATTTGGAAAAATCCTTCTTATTTCTTCATGTAAATTTTCATTAGATTTCTCACCACCAAACGTAATCCTGATTACAGATTGATAGGAATTTTCGAAGGGTTTCAGTAGTCTGTAAAAGGTTGGGGTAGCTGAAATATGAGTAATTTGATATTCGTTAATCAACTTATAAACTTCTAATCTTGGAGTATTAAAAATATTAATTATCTTATTCTTATTTGCAAAAGCTTGTAAGAAAACCTGTATTCCAGCCATGTGGGTTGGATTATAAGCAAATCCCCAAATTTGATTTTTATACTTGTCTCCGGTTCTGATATCTCTTCCCAATGTAGATAAAGAATGAACTACCTTTTTGGGCTGTCCGGTAGTACCCGAAGTGAAAATTGTAATTTGAGAAGTTGAACCAATAAAAGCATTGATAAGATCATCAATTGAGTTAAAAGGTATTGAGGATATTAATTCAGTTTGACTGTTTATCAAATTCAAATCAAGATCAATCTCTGATGTACTTATATCGCTATCAATAAGAGTAATGGGTTGATTACGAGTGAGTGCAATTATGAAATTCACCAAAAAAAGTCTTAGATTATCTGTTTGGTAATATTGATAATATGATCGGTCACTATTAACATCCTGTAATAGTTGCTCATAGCTGTACTTTTCATTCGAGTAAATCAGAAAGTTCATTCAATTTCGAGTTTTTGATAAATCTCTTCTATTGTATTAATTAATCCATCTTCAAAAATATCAATATCAGTAATATCTTCAATCTTTACAGTGAGTTCAGCTAAGTCCAAAGAATTTAACCCTAAATCATTTCTTAAGTCCATTTTTCTTTCAATAAATGATACTTTTTCCGCCCCCCTATTTTCTAGAATACTGTTTATTATTTCTAGTAAATTTTCTTGTTTCATTTTTTTTTATTGTTTTATTAGTTATTATTCTTAAAATTTATAAAATCATTGTAATCTCTAATATAGTCTTCAGCTTCAAAAGAATGAGAAGCAAGAACTAAACAAACAGAACCAGAAGAGAAATTGTTTAATTCTCTCCAAATTCCTGGGACCACTAATAAACCTTGATAGGGGCGATTTAGAGTAAAAGTGCGTTTTACATTTCCATCATTAAGCACAACATCAAAACTACCACTTGCTGCAATAATTAATTGCCTTAATTCCTTATGTGCATGTGCTCCTCTTTCTTCTCCTCCGGGGATATCGTATAAATAATATGCCCTTTTTACATCAAATGGAATGGTTTTATTGTTTTCAACAACTGTAATATTCCCCTTGCGATCACTATGATGCTTATCTAATTCAATTATACTACTATCATAAACTGTAGTTTTCAGATGATGATTAGTCTCAATTCTCAATTCTACTCCCTCTTCTCTATTCTCTGCTCCCTTGTCACTCGTCTCCTGTCCCAATTGTGTACTAAGAAACTCCCCGTAATCTCTAATATAGTCATTTTCCTCAAACCTGGTTGATGCTAAAACTAACGCTAAAGAATTTGTTGAAAAGTTTACCATTTGTCTCCACATCCCTTTTGGAACGTATAGCCCATAATAGGAACGATTCAAAGAATAGGTTTGTTTTTCTTTCCCATTATCCAAAACTACATCGAAACTACCGGATAGTGCAATGATAAATTCCTCATTTTCTCGGTAAGCATGCCCACCTCGAGTTTCACCACCAGGCACATCATAAATCCAATAGGTCCGCTCTATCTTAAAAGGAATATTGTTCAATTCCTCCACAACAGAAAGATTCCCTCTTATATCTAATATTTTTGGTAAATCAATAATTTTTGGTTGCATTTTTTTTTTGTTTTATGTTCTAATTCTCAAGTCTTACGTCTCACGTCTCAGGTCTTATGACATTTGACGTAGGACTTAGGACGTAGGACATAGGACATAGGACGTAGGACGCTTAAGCATACATCCTCTCATAATACCTCTCATACTCCCCACTCGTCACATTGTCCAGCCATTCCTGGTTTTCTAAGTACCAACGAACGGTTTTTTCGATTCCTTCTTCAAATTGGAGGGAGGGTTGCCAGTTCAGTTCGGTTTGAAGTTTGGTGGCGTCAATAGCGTAACGTAGGTCGTGGCCGGCACGGTCAGTTACGTACGTGATGAGATGATCCGATGTGCCGGTAGGATGGTTTAATAGCCGGTCAACCGTTTTGATCAACACCTTGATTAAATCTATGTTTTTCCACTCATTACATCCCCCAATATTGTAAGTGTCACCCACCTTACCTTTATGAAAGATGAGGTCGATCGCTTTGGCATGATCCTCTACATATAACCAGTCCCTAACATTCTCCCCCTTGCCATAAACAGGAAGCGGCTTGCTATGTCTGATATTGTTGATAAACAATGGAATCAACTTCTCCGGAAACTGATAGGGTCCGTAGTTATTGGAGCAATTGCTGATCATCACCGGTAACCCAAACGTGTCATGAAAGGCTCTTACAAAATGATCGGAAGAGGCTTTGGAAGCAGAGTAGGGGGAGTGGGGATCATATTTGGTATCCTCCGTGAACATCGAGCCGTTAAACTCAAGCGCACCATACACTTCATCGGTAGAGACATGATAGAAAAGCTTATTGCTGTAGTCCTCTTTCCAAACCTCTTTGGCTGCTTGTAGTAGAGAGAGCGTGCCCATCACATTGGTCTGTGCAAAGGTAAAAGGATCTTTAATACTCCTGTCCACATGACTCTCCGCCGCTAAATGGATCACCCCGGTGATCTGTTCGGTTTTGAATACATTTAAAATCGTCTCAAAATCACAGATGTCAGCCTTAATAAACTTGTAATTGGGCTTGCTTTCAATATCGGTCAGATTGGCCAAGTTCCCGGCATACGTGAGCTTGTCGAGATTGATGATGTTATATTCGGGATATTTGTTAACAAACAACCGCACTACATGTGAGCCGATAAACCCGGCACCGCCGGTGATTAGTATGTTATGTATATTTTGCATAGTTTTGAGGTTAATGTCCTACGTCCTACGTCCTATGACATAAGACATGGGACGTGAGACATAAGACGTGAGACATAAGACGTGAGACATAAGACGTGAGACATAAGACGTGAGACATAAGACGTGAGACATAAGACGTGAGACAATTTTTACTATATTTGCAAATCAAGTCTAAGGATCTAAAACATTAGATTTAAACTATTTATTAACTAAAAAAACTAAACCGATGAGAAAATTTGAAGATTTAGAAATTTGGCAAAATGCAAGAAATGTTGTCAATGAAATTTCAAAATTAATGGAGAATTACAGAGACTATGGATTTAAAGATCAAATTCAAAGAGCATCTGTTTCTATTATGAATAATATTGCAGAAGGATCAGAAGCAGGTTCAGATGCAATCTTTATCAGGTACTTGAATATTGCTAAAGGTAGTTGTGCTGAAGTAAGAAGTATGCTTTATTTATGTGAAGATAAAAAATTATGTTCTGCTGAATATGCAAATAATCTTAGAGAAACACTAATCATTATTGCTTCAAAAATCAAAAGGTTAATTAACTACCTTCGTCCTATGTCCTAGGTCTTACGTCCTACGTCCTGTCCGATGTCCTATGACCTACGTCCTACGTCCTATGATATGAGACATGGGACATGGGACATGAGACTTAGGACCTTTCAACAAGTCGCACCAGGTACTGCCCGTATTGGTTCTTGAGCATCGGTTTCGCTAGCTCGAGTACTTTTTCTTTGGTGATCCACCCTTTTTTGTAGGCTATACCTTCCAGACAGGCGATCTTTAGTCCTTGTCGTTTTTCGATCACTTCTACAAAGGTGGAAGCATCACTTAATGAGTCGTGGGTGCCGGTATCCAACCAGGCGAAACCTAACCCTAAGGTTTTCACTTTGAGTTCCTGATCTTCCAGGAATCTCTGGTTTACCGTTGTGATCTCCAACTCACCACGAGCAGAGGGTTTGATATTTTTGGCCACTTCAACCACTTTGTTGGGGTAGAAGTAAAGTCCTACCACAGCATAGTTCGATTTGGGCTCTTTTGGTTTTTCTTCAATAGATAAACAGTTTCCTTGTTCATCAAACTCAGCTACTCCGTAACGTTCAGGATCATTTACCCAGTAACCGAAAACGGTCGCTTTTTGTTCCTCTTCAGCTGTTTGCACTGCCTCTTTCAACATATCGGAGAACCCTTGTCCGTAGAAGATATTGTCACCTAAAACCAGACAGGCAGAATCATCTCCTATAAACGAATCCCCGATAATAAAAGCCTGAGCTAGTCCATCAGGTGAGGGTTGTTCTGCATATTCAAAGCGAACGCCATAGTCGGAGCCATCACCTAGTAATCTTTGAAACCCGGGAAGATCTTCAGGTGTAGAGATGATCAGGATCTCTCTAATCCCCGCCAACATCAAGACAGATATGGGGTAATACACCATTGGCTTATCATAAATAGGGAGCATCTGTTTGCTCACCCCTTTAGTAATGGGATACAATCTGGTACCGGATCCCCCGGCGAGTACAATTCCTTTCATGTTGGTGATGTCTTAGGTCTTACGTCCTACGTCCTAGGTCAAATGACTAGAGACTAGAGATTAATGAAAAATTAAAAATTAAAAATATAGAACACAGATGACACTGATTAAACAGATGACCACAGATTCGTTTTATCTTATTTTTAAAATGAGTAGGTCTAAAGTCAAAAGTCAAAAGTCAAAGGTCAAAGGTCTAAGTCAAAAGTCTAATGTCTAATGTCTAAAGACTAGAGACTATAGATGGAACAAATTAAAAGCGTTATATAATGTTTGAGATTCGTAGGGAAGATTAAAAAATATAAACAAAGTTTATATTAATGTTTTGGAGTATACTAAATTTTTAACAAAAGATTGAAAAATATGTGCTTTTGGTAAGATGAGTGGTGAACTTGAAGGGTTAATGAATGGAGAGGATCTCTGTTTAAAAATAACGGTGCACCTGTTGACACTAATTGATTTTTTTACACACTGAATTTATAAAAAAAAGACAGGCACACCGTATGGGGTTTATGAGGATTTAGTGAATAGTGAATAGTGAATAGTGAATAAATTGGTCTAAAGTCTAAAGTCAAAAGACGTTAGCCCTTGGCCCTTCGCCCTTCGCCCTTCGCCTTATGGCACACAGATGACACTGATTAAACAGATTTTAACAGATTAATTTAATATTATTTTTTAGCCTTTTGCCCTTTGCCTTTTGCCTTATGGCACACAGATGACACTGATTAAACAGATTTTAACAGATTAATTTAATATTATTTTTTAGCCTTTTGCCCTTTGCCTTTTGCCTTATAGCACACAGATGACACAGATTAAACAGATTTTAACAGATTAATTTAATATTATTTTTTAGCCTTTTGCCCTTTGCCTTTTGCCTTATAGCACACTGATGACACTGATTAAACAGATTTTAACAGATTAATTTAATATTATTTTTTAGCCTTTTGCCGTTTGCCCTTAGCCTTATTGCACACAGATGACACTGATTAAACAGATGACCACAGATTAGTGCAATCTTATTTTATTAAATTATTTTTAAAATTTTTATTTTAGTATTTTTTAAACAATTTCCTAATAAATTAAATATAATGTCAATCATTTATCTGTGTAAATCTGTTCCATCTGTGTATTCTGTGTGCTATTTTGGTTCTGGCTTGTCCAGGTTAGGTTTTAGTTTTAAAAATACTTTTGAACTACTATGAGGAACTCCTTTTTCCTCGGAGTAACTCTGTGGTTTATTATTTTAAAAGTTTAAAGGTTGAAATGCTTCGCTTTGAAATGCTCCAGATCTTTCAACCAAAACCCAAAACCCAAAACCTAATAACTATTAAAATTCTTCCCGGTATTTTAAAATAGCTATGGGTTAATAATTAATTGTCTTAGGTCTTATGTCCTACGTCTTAGGTCTCAAGTCTAAAGTCTCAAGTCTAAAGTCATGGGACTTAGGACATAGGACTTAGTACTTCTGTAGTGGGACTTAGGACTTCTGACGTAGGACTTGGGACGTTTGTTGAACGTCTAACTTTCTTCATGAGTTTGGTGAAGATGTAGTCGTTGTATTTGGCAGGGTTGGAGGTTTTGTAAAGTACTTTCCCAATGGTGAATATCTCAGATAATTTTTCAAACAAGCGATTGAAAAGCACCGTATTGTCTTGTACTAAACCGGCTCGTTTGGTTTTGATCTCAAACTGTTTTTGTTTGTTTTCAGCTAATGCAGTTTGAAGATCTTGTAGAGACTTTACTGTCGTTGCTGGCATCCCCTTGGCTTCTAATGCAGCGCCGTAAGTTTGGATATTTCCGCTCAAGAACTTGATGCCATTTAACACAGCTTCAATGTCATGCTTACGTATATCCTTTCTTAGGTTTACAATTCCAAAAGCGGAAGGAGAAATTTTGATCTCCTTTTTAACCAACTTAAGATAACCTTCTATAATGAGTAAGATTTTGTTTAAGTCAGAATATTGTTCTTCCGTTTTTTGAGTAATTAACTTCAAAGCTAATGTTTCAGCTTCGGGTTCAATTACGCTTTCCACCTGTGTGATTAGTGTTTCTATATCAGCTATGTATTGTTCATTAAACTGATTAGAAAAAGCGGTGAATTCATCAATGTCTCTCTTTAGTGAGAATACAGTGAATTTTGAAATAGGTAGTAGCTCTTCATCTTTACAAGCATACTGTCTGATTTTTTTTTGCATAAGTTAAAAATTTAAATAACTATTTAAAATACCAAGAAGATTTAAACAAATAACTCTTGAGACTGTAGTCTGGAGAGCTTTAATGAGTCTAAAAGAAGTGGTATTAGTTATTTAAATTCAACTTAACGTATTTCTGAAAGAGCATTGCGCGTTTCTGAAAGAGCATTGCACGTTTCTGAAAGAGTATTGCATGATTCTGAAAGAGTATTGCCTGTTTCAAAAAGAGCATTGCATGTTTCTGAAAGAGCATTGCCTGTTTCAAAAAGAGCATTGCATGTCATCAATCGATCATAGCGTGTCACAAATAGGTTTAGAACGTTTTATTGAATCTTGTATTAATATAGGTGGTGTAGTGGTTATTTCTTTTGTGTGGCAGATATCCTGAGATAAGAGTCAACACATTAGACGAAGAAAATTTCAAAATGTTACAAAAAAAATGTCGATAGTCAATAATCGATAGTCAAGGGACTAGAGACTTTTGGGTTTTCGCCTTTTGCCTTTCGCCTTATAGCACACAGATGACACAGATGTAACAGATGACCACAGATTAGTGCAATCTTATTTTTATAAATTATTCGTTTATTATTCGCGCATTCGCGGCACTTTTATAATAGTCCACAGAGTTTTACGGAGTTAATTAGAGTTTCACGGATATTTTATTGGGTTTTCGCCCTTTCGCCTTTTGCCTTTCGCCCTTCGCCCTTCGCCTTATAGCACACAGATGACACAGACGTAACAGATGACCACAGATTAGTGCAATCTTATTTTTATAAATTATTCGTTTATTATTCGCGCATTCGCGGCACTTTTATAATAGTCCACAGAGTTTCACGGAGTTAATTAGAGTTTCACGGATATTTTATTGGGTTTTCGCCCTTTCGCCTTTTGCCTTTCGCCCTTCGCCCTTTGCCTTATAGCACACTGATGACACAGATGTAACAGATGACCACAGATTTGTTTTATCTTATTTTTATAAATTATTCGTTTATTATTCGCGCATTCGCGGCACTTTTATAATAGTCCACAGAGTTTCATAGAGTCAATAAGAGTTTCACAGAGTTTATATTAGTTATAAGGTTTTGGGTTTTGGGTTTTAAAAATAGTTTGAACTACTCTGAGCAACTCCTTTTTACTCGGTGGTACTCGGTGGTTTATTTTTAAAGAGTTGAATCGCTTCGCTGCTTAAATGTCAAAAGTCAAAAGTCTCTAGTTTCTAGTCTCTAGTCCCTAGTCTCTAGTCCCTAGTCTCTAGTCTCTAGTCTCTTGTCTCTTGTCTCTTGTCTCTTGTCCCTCGTCTCTAGTCAACTGAAAGCTTAGCTAATAAACCCTTTTTCTCTTGCTAATTCTTCGTTTAATACTTTTAAATGATGTTCTTTAATATTCCATGATTTGAAAAAAACTTTTATCTTCCTTTTCAATTCATCGTTAACAGGAGTCAACCAATCTGATTTATGGTCTTTAATAATTAAAATGAACTTAAAATTAAGTGTATCTAATTCCATCGTTTGAAAAGGAACAGGCATTTCATTATAAAAATTTTCTCCATGTCTTTTTAAGCTATTTGCTATAAAAATAGATAAGGTATTTATAAACTTGTCTTTTATTTCACCAATAGAAGTATCAAAATTAAGTACGTTTCCATTTTCTTTATTGTTCGGATTTGGGAATGTAGTTTTTGCTTCAAAAATATAACAGATCTGATCATCTAGTTTTATAAATTCTGCAACTTTAACACCCTGTTGAATGGATTTATATAGATTAGAATTTTCAATATGAAAAAACAGACTTTCATCTACAATGGGAAATGACATACCGGATTCATGAACAATCATAAACGAACCTCCTCCTTATAGAGATTGATAGATTCATCAATGATAGGATTGTCCGGGATCCCATTTTTCAAATCAGAAATTACAATATTATCATTTTCAAATGAAATGATTGGTATTGCTTTTTTGTTTTTTTGTGCTAAAATATAAAGTTTTTTAACAACGAAGTAGGAATGTGTTGCTATGAAAAATTGAACTCCAATTTTTGATAATTCGAAAATAATTTCCATAAACTCAAACAATAGTTTTGGATGTAGATTCGATTCAGGTTCGTCAATAAAAATCAAAGACCCTTTAGATAAATACCGATTCCCGAGTAACGTTTCAATGATTGAAATTTTCTTAACTCCTTCTGATGTTGTCCCGATAGGGTATTCAAAATTATTATTGTCTTTAAATTTCCACTCCCTTGAATTTTCATCATAAAAAATCTTACCATTTATGGCTTTTTTCATTTTTTCTCTGGACTTCGAAAATTCTGCGTAGTTTCTCCCTTTTGTAACAGGAGTCAACGCTTTTGCTAAATCATAATAGGTGTCATCAAATCCGAATTCTTTATAATTATCTTTTAAATTAATCATGAATGTTCTTGATGAAAGGATCTCTTTAGTCGGAAGAAAAATGGAATTAACTTCAGTTTGTGGGAAATTATTTTCTACATTTTTAACTGATTTAGTAGTGCTTTTACCAAAACTAAATGAAAGTTGACGTCCACTCTCATTTGATATACTAAATTTTAAAGAATCTTCAGCGTTTTTTCTCACTAAATCACCTAAATTATTAGGTTGAAAAGTCCAATATAATTTTTCAGATATTAATTCACTTATCGTTTTAATCTCTTTTCCTCGATTGTTTTGTTCAATAGATTTTATTGCAGCATATAACGATTTTAAAACAAAGCTTTTTCCGGTTCCATTTGCACCTATAAAGATATTGATAGAACCTAATTTCTTTATGTTAAGGTCCCTAATAGGCCCAAAATCTTTAATTGATAAACTTTTAATCATTTTGATTTTTTCTGCAAATATAAAAATTATTTTTGAATATAATTTTCTTTTTTGTTTTTTTTGTCTCAAGTCTCAGGTCTTAAGTCTTATGACATAGGACGTGGGACGTAGGACAAATTTAATTCGCGCATTCGCGGCTAATTAATATAAACAAAGTATCTGTTAATGGTTTAAAGGTACTTCAACTTTTCAACCTTTCAACAGCGAAGCGATTCAACCCTTCAACCTTTCAACAGCGAAGCGATCAACAGCGAACGCTTAAAGTTTCTCAATCCTCTTTTTCAATTTCTCAAATATGTTCTGTTGCTCTTTAATGAGCTCATTCAATTCTTGTTCATCCTCTTTGGTGATGGGTTCCCCCTGGGAGTCTTTGAAGAACTGGGTGTACATGGTGTCTCTGATCGCGCTTAATAAGTCAGCGTTTTGAATAGATAGTTCCTCTATCTCATTCGAAATCTCGCAATTCTGAATTGCATTGATTAATTGGGTGTGGAGCGTTTTGTTCATGTTTTTGAAAAATTGTTAGTTTTTAGTTTTTAGGTTTTAGTTATTAGGTTTTAGTTATTAGTTTTTAGTTATTAGTTTTTAGTTTTTAGTTATTAGTTTTTAGTTATTAGTTTTAAAAATACTTTTGAACTACTTTGAGGAACTCTTTTTCCCTCGGAGTAACTCTGTGGTTTATTTTTTAACTTAAAATAGAATGAAGATAGCTAATATCAATTAGTACAAGAAAAATATATCTTTAAAACTTTTATAATGAGAAAATTCTTCTTTGTCTTTTGATATTTGATTGTTGATTTCGTTTAATATGAAAGCTGTTACATTGTTAACAGAATTTTGGTTTGACCAATCCACTTCAATGTTAAGGTTATTTATTATCATCAAAATACATTCAATGGCTTGTTCTTCATTTTTTTCAGTACCATAACCTTTATGGAAACAGTCGTATAAATAGAATAATGCTTTAATACTGGGGTTATTTGAGGACATAGATGTGTTATATGCACATAAAAAAAAGTAAAATGCATAATCAGGATACGTTTTTTTATTGTTTATGCTATGATAGCATATTAAAGCATATTTTTCAATGAATTCACTTTTGGCACCACTCATTTTATGACTAACTTTTATTAAATAAGGATAAAAGAAATCTTTATCAGTATAAAACGAATCTTCATTTATGATCCATGTACAAATAGCCTCATTGGCTTTGAGATCCCAATTTAATGAATCTTTTTCTAAAGCTTTTTCTATCCATTTAAGAGATTCTTCTACTCCCCCTTTGGTATTCCCTCTTTCATAAAAACAGTAATTAGAATATATACTATATGCTGGAATCCAATTGTGCTCACAAGCTTTTTTAAACCAATATGACGCAGCTACAAAAGGATTTTTAGAGTCATATATCCCCCAATAATCTTTATAAGTATCATCATATGGGTCAGATTTATGAAATTTTTGGGCTAAAATAAACTCTGCTTCTCCATAACCCTGTTGGGCCATTTCAAAATTAAATTTAATATCGTTTTTACACTTTTCTCTTTGTTCTATTGTTAATGTCTGTGCATAGGTAATTGAATTAACAACAATAAGTAAAATGAATATGCAAGTTTTCATAATTTATTTTAATGTTATCATACACTTATATACGTTTCCAGTTGATGAAAATGTAAGTTTTTAATTGAAAAGAGCGCAATCAGCAAAGAGTAATTTGAGAGTTTCATATCGCTGTTGAATCGCTTCGCTGTTTAAATGTCAAATGTCTCTAGTCTCTAGTCTCTAGTCTCTTGACTTTTGACGATTATCCGCCGTATGGCTTGTTGTTGTGGTAGCCGCTGCCATAAGCGCCGTAGCTTCTGTAGCTTCCGTATCCGCCGTAGCGTCCGTAACCATAGTGAAGGGCGAGGTCGGAGCAGTTGAGGATGATCCCCATGTTGGGGAACCGTTTGTTTTGATAAGCAGCTTCTATGTCTGGTAGTAACCGTTTATCTAACAAGCCGGCACGCACAACAAAAATGGTATAATCCACAACCTTCGCAATCAGATCCGCATCGGTGATGATGTCGATAGGAGGGGAGTCAATGAAAATGTAATCGTAATGTGCTTTTAACTTTTCAATCAGGGTGTGTAGGGTGGGGCGCAGCAACAACTCAGCAGGGTTTGGAGGTATCGTACCCACAGGGATCACATCGAGGTGCTCGTTGAGTTCCCCTTTGACAACGATATCCATTGGGTTAGTAACCTCACCATTGAGGTAGTTGGCTACTCCCAGTTTCTGTGGAGAGATGATCTTACTCAACGTGGCTTTACGCATGTCAAAGTCGATTAATAACACCTTGCTCCCTTTGATCGCCATACTTTTTCCAATATTGCTGGAAATAAAAGTTTTTCCGGCTCCAGAATGGATCGAGGTAATCATGCTCACGGTAGCTCCCTCTGCATGACGTTGTACAAAGTCGATGTTGGTACGTAATATCCTGAACGCCTCGTTGATATGGTTCCGGTTGTGCTCCTCTACCACTACAATGTTACTGGAATCTTCCAGATCTTTTTTAGACCAACCGTAAACAATGTTGTGTTTCTTTTTTCTTTCATGAAATGGAATCTCCGATAAGAAAGGAACAGAAAGCACATGTAAGTCTTTCTTCTCTTTCACCATGGTGTTGAGTTGCTCCCGGATGAAGATCACCAATCCGGGGATGATGACTCCTAAAGCAAAGGTGATGAGGAAGATCAAGCTTTTTTTAGGACTGGTAGGAAATGGTGTTCCGGAGGGTGGGTTCACCATACGGGTGTTGTTGGCAACAAAGGTTCTGGAGAGTTCGTTCTCTTCTCTTTTTTGGAGTAAGAACACATAAAGGGCCTCTTTTACCTTTTGCTGACGCTCAACAGAGATCAGATACTTGGCCTGATCCGGGTTGCTGGCGATCTGCGCGTTTGTTTTTGCTTCCGCCTTTGCCGTGTTGTTGATCTGGATCTTTAAAGTTTCAATGTAATCATCAATTGATCTTAAAATCGCTTGTTTCATAGAGTTGAGCGACTGGTTGAGATCCTGGATGATGGGGTTTTGCTCACTACTGTTGGCTAACAGTTTGTTTTTCTGTAACAAAGTAGTGTTGTACTGGCTGATCTGTTCTTCAATACTGCTGCTCCCGATTCCGGAATTGGAAGGGAGAAGCTGGTTTGCGGTGGTCCCCTTTTTCATATACTCCTGCACGTAGCGGGCCATCGACAACTGGTTGTTGAGTGTTAAGATCTGGGTGTTGGTTGTGCTCGACTGTGTCAGTACCATGGTGGAAACGGCTTGCAGGTCGGGCAACAGGTTCTCACTCTTGTAGGTAGAGATGTTGTTATCAAGCAATCCTAAATCACTTTCAATCACTTTTAAACGTTCACTGATGAACAGGGAAGTGTTTACTGAGATCAGGTTTTTATCTTCGAGCCACTTCTCATTATAGATTGTGATGAGGGTATTGAGGAAATCCTCGGCACGCGATGCAGAGATATCGTTGAGGGTCATGTTGATGATCGAAGCATCTTTATCACCCAGTTCCACTTTAAGGCGCGATCCATAACTGTCTGCCACCCCTTTCACGTTGTTTTTGGAGAAGTAGATCTCTGTGTTAAAAAACTTCTTAGAGAATGCTGCTGTTGGGTTTATGATAACAGTACCGCAGGCGGTTTTAAAAGGTTCCCCGAGGGTGATCTCTACTTGTTTATTGCATTTTTTATCGTTGTAAGTCAAGTCGAACACTTTCGCTTTTTTGTCGTTGATCAACTCTATCGTGAATGAAACGGTTTGGTTCTCCCCGATAAGGGTGTCCAATTCAACGACAACAGGTGAAGAAGTGTAAAGATCCATGTTTCTTACCAAACGGTGTTTCACCGTATAGTTCAGATCCAGCCGAAGGCGTCTTACCACATCCTCAATAATCATGGGCGACTTGATGATGAGCATCTCGTTTTTCAGGTTGGTGTTTGATTTCAAAAGACCCATATCCGCGAACATCTCTGTAGAGGAGTTCAGGGAGTTTCCCTTTTTATCCTCTTTAATAAGGATCGAGGTAGAGCGGGTAAACACCGGCGATTTGATCAGGATATACCCTGTACCGATGGTAAGCATTAAAAATACAGAGAAAACAAACCACTTCCAGTTCGTTACAAACAGGTACAGCAGTTCACGAATGTTAATGGATTCTTGTTCTTGTTGGTTTTCGGGGTATTCAGACATGGGGAGAATTTTTTATTTATATTTTTTATGGCACACAGATGACACAGATTAAACAGATTTTAACAGATTAATTTTGTTTTATTTTTATTATATTTGCTTTGTATTAAAACTATAGATATGAATGATCTAAATCAACTCAACAAACTTACAGACAAAGTAATTAATTGTTTTTTTAAGGTCTATAATACTTTAGGGTATGGATTTTTAGAGAAAGTCTACGAAAGAGCTCTTTTAATTGAATTAAGTAAAATTGGATTAAAAGTTGAAAGTCAGAAACCTATTAAAGTTCACTATGATAAACAAGTTATTGGAGATTATTATGCTGATATAATGGTTAATGATATTGTTATTTTAGAACTAAAAGCAGTAGAAGTTCTTTGTGAACAACATGAATTGCAATTAATTAACTATTTAAAGGCTACTGATATAGAATATGGGTTACTTTTAAATTTTGGAAAGCGACCAGAAGTTAGAAGAAAAATTTTCACTAATAATTTAAAAAAATAAAACTGCACTAATCTGTGGTTATCTGTTTAATCAGTGTAATCAGTGTGCCTTTTTTAAATAGCACACAGAACACACAGATGTAACAGATTTACACAGATAAATGATTGACATTATAGTTGATTTATTAGGCAATTGTTTAAAAAAATTAGATTGCACTAATCTGTGGTTATCTGTTTAATCAGTGTAATCAGTGTGCTATAATTAAAATTATCTAAGAAAAATCAATGAGATCGTTGAGATCAAACTCGCGACGGAGATCCACAGCGACACCGATTTGAGATTATTTTCGTTGATAGTAGATTGGCCGGCGCGGATTTTGTTGGGCTCGATGTAGATGATGTCGTTTTGTTTGAGGTAGTATACAGGAGAGTCGAACAGTTCAGCGGAGCGGATATCCACTTTATAGATAGTGCGTTCGCCGTTGGTTTCGCGGATCACGGTGATGCCGTCTCTTTTACCGAAGATGGTAAGGTCACCGGCCATGCTGATGGCATCGAGGAGGGTGATCTGATCCCTTTCGATTTTGTAGCGTCCGGGGTTTTTCACTTCACCCATCACGGAGATGTAGAGGTTCATAAAGTCAACAGTTACCACAGGATCCTTGATCAGATTGGAGTTCTTCAGGGTATCCTTGATCATATTGGCCAGTTGGTGACGGGTTAGGTCAGCCACTTTGAGGAGTCCAACCACAGGAAAATCGATGTGTCCTTCAGTATCAACGGTGTAACCTGAAATTTCACCTCTTTGGGTAGTAGAACCGGCTGGCCCCACCATCGATTGATAACGGGTAAGGTTAAAAAGGGCTGCCAGTTCCTGGTCTTTACTTGAAACGATAATAGAAACCATATCCTTAGGCTGAATGGTGATATTGCTACCAAGAGTAACCTTTTTAGGTGTCTGAAGGGTTGCATCCTGCAAATAAAGGATGTTTTTGGAAGTGTTGCAGGAGATCAAAGTGATTGCAGCGAGAAGGATGAAAAGTATCGGTTTTATAGTTTTAAACATGATATGTTTTAATTTTTAATAGGTTCAATAAGAGAAGGGTGAATAAAATGGGTCGCAACTGCCATGATCCCCTCTATACAAACAACCACACGACGATCCCCTTTAATACGGATGAAAGTACCTTCCACTCCTTTAAAAGGACCTCCGATGATCTTCACACGATCCCCTTTTTGGAGATCACACTCACCAGGTTTGATGTATACCAGCTGTTCATTAAGAGAGCCCGCTATCAAGATGAAATGCTCCATCTCTTTTTTGGGTACGATATGAGGAAGGCCGGTCACTCTATTAAACAGAAAACGAATTGGAAGAGTATCCTCCAATTCGTTTTTCAATATTAATATTTGTTTCCTGGTTGCGTATATGAAAATGTAGTTGTTGATAGCCGGTACCCATTTCTGAACCGGTTTCCCTTTTACTACAGTGCTTTTCCTGACAAGAGGAACGAAGTTTTTAATGGTCTGCTCATCCAAATACTTTTTCAGTCGCATTACACGACCATAGGTGACGCGAATAGGATACCAAGAAAGAGTATTAGGCATGGCAGAATCGTTACGTTTAAGTAAGGTTAGAACTCATATCCAATTTTTAGGCCCATTGTTCCGTTTTTAGGATACATGTAGTTTGTTGGGTCAGAAGCAGGGGCAATTTTCATCAACAGACCATCAACAGTAACGGCAACAGTAAGTTTATGGTTCTCTTTTACTCTGAATTTCAAACCAATAGCAGGTTGAACAAAAAGGTTCCCTTTAGCTTCTGAAAGAACGGTTGTGGAAGGATTATCACCACCATCGTTGATCAGATTGTAATCCACAGCACCGGTTTTACCACCAAATGCATAGCCAATTTTACCTTGGATGAACGGGATCACATTCCCTTTAGAGAAGTTGATTGTTCCATGTGCAAATACAGGGATCAGATGAAATGAGTTATAGTTGGCATAAGCCACACCGATACCTGCGAAGAAATACTCACAAAAATGGTAACCCGGCATCAAAGCCACCTGGAAACTTTTCATTTCAGTGGGTTTCAACTGAATAAAATTATAGGTAATGTCTGCTTGAAAACCAAAACCGTGACACTTTTTTGCAGATGAATCTCCAGGAGCACAACGGCTTGGTGTTTGAGAATAACCTGCTACAACAATGAAAGTTGCTAGGAATAACATAACTAATTTTTTCATACTTTTTTGTTTTAAATTTGAATTTTGAATAATCCTCGGGGTCACCAAAATATCTAATATATTGATTATAAGTTGTCTTGTTTTTTTTAAAAATGTTGTTTTTGGCTTATCTTCTATCTCAGAAAATTGTTTTACAACAATGCAAAAATACAGAAAACAAATGAAAAAAAAGTTTAATTGAGAAAAAAAATCAATATTTTTTTTAACGTTAAGAAATCACGATTTTTCGTTTAAAAATTGCAAAAATGTCGCTTTTTGTGTCAAAAATGTAATCCGATATGTTAATAACCGTTAATGAATGTTAAATTGAAGCGGTCATTTTTTTTGAGAATGAGAACCATTTTTTAAATTTTTCGGAGTATTTTGGAAGAAAATCAGAGAAACGGAGCTTTTAAGGGTCTAAAGTCTAAAAACCCAAGACCCAAAACCATAACCCAAGACTCAAAATCCAAAAATCCCCCCTTTCGTTGAAAAAAACACCCCGTTCGTTGAAAAAAGGGTTTCTTATACCCTTGATAATGAAAAAGAAACAACAAAAAAGTGTATTTTTGCGCTCTGTTTTTGAATATGGCACTATTATTGCACAGTTTAAAAGCACTTTTTTATGTAACATTATTAGTATATTATAACAATTAAAAATATGAAATCAATGAATCGTTTCCACTTACCCCTTAAGCAATCAGGAGTGTTTCTGTTGCTTTATTTTGTATGCTCTCTTACTGTTTCTGCTCAACCTCAAGGCCAAACAGGAGAACCGATCCGTGTAGACCTGAAAAAAGCTATCGAAATAGCTCTGAATGAGAGTCCATCCATACAGATTGCCGAGAGAAATATTTTGATTAAAAAAACCTACAAAAACGAACAGATCGTTGGCTTATTCCCAAATATTTCATTAGCTGCTTCTTACAACAGAACGCTGAAAAAACAAAAGATGGTGATGGAGTTTATGGGTACCGCCATGGAGATTGAAGTGGGATCCTCCAACTCTTACAATGCCGGTGCTAGCTTCGCCCTTCCCCTCGTGATGCCATCCCTTTGGAATAGTATCAAACTGACTCAGCTGGATGTTGAAATGACAATGGAGAAGGCTAGATCTTCCAAAATAGAACTGGTAAACCAGGTACAAAAAGCGTACTACTCCCTCTTGATGATGCAGGAGTCCTATAATGTACTACAAGCCAGCTATAAAAATACTGAGGATAACAACAAGATCATCACTGATAAATACAAACAAGGGCTTGTTTCCGAGTTTGAAAAACTGAGAGCCGACGTGGAACTGGAAAACCAAAAACCATCTTTACTGGCTACTAAAAACGCGATTGAACTTTCTAAAAAACTACTCAAAATGTTGATGGGTGTTGATATCAATGAGAATATCATCTTTGAAGGGACTTTGAGTACATTCGAAAATGAGATGGATACCAAAGCTGCCCCCGTAAAAGAAGCACTGGCTATCCTGAACAATACGGATCTGAAACAGATCGATCTCTCTATCCAACAACTTCACAAAACCAAATCGTTGATTCTTTCCTCTTCATTACCATCCTTAACCATGACAGGTTTGTATCAGTATGCCAGTTTGTCAAACGACTATGACTTTGCCAACTATAACTGGTTTCCATACTCTATGATTGGTTTCAGTTTACAAATTCCGATCACCTCATGGGCAACCACACATTATAAAATGAAACAAACCGACCTTACCATTCAGAATCTGCAGGATACAAAGAAAACCTTGGAGAGATCACTTTGGATCAATGTGTATACTGCTGTAGATAATATCGATAAGGCCATTGAAAATCACACTTCTTCGAAAGAGACATTGAAGATGGCACAACGTGCATACGATATTGCCAAAAGACAATATGAGATCGGCATGAGCACCTGGCTCGACTTAAACAATGCTGAGTTAGCTCTTACCAGAGCCCAGCTGCAATTTCTACAATCGATTCATGACTATCTGACAGCCTATTCAGATTTGGAAAAAGTGTTAGGAAACAACTAAATAAATAACAGATTATAATCATTAAACAATCATAAACAATGAAAAAAATACAACAATTAGTAGTCATGACGATGATCATGAGTGTGGTTTTAGCCTCTTGTTCCAAAAAAACGGATGTTGCGGGCACAGTGGATAGTGGGGATACAGTAACGGTAAGAACAGCTACAGTAGGTGTTCAGACGATAGCAGATGATTATGAATATTCCGCCTTAGTAAGAGCTGAAGCAGTGAACAATATCGCTCCATCCACTCCGGGCAGAATTGAGAATATCTTTGTAGAGATCGGTGATTACGTAGTAAAAGGTCAAAAGCTGATCCAGATGGATGCCACCATGTTACGTCAATCGAGAACCCAACTGAATAATCAGGAGAAAAATTTTGAACGTTTTGAGGAGTTGTATAAAGTGGGCGGAATCTCTAAAGCAGAGTATGATGCACAAAAAACACAATTAGATATAGCGCGCAACAATATCAAAACATTGGAAGAGAATACCCAGCTTTTAAGTCCGATCAGTGGGGTGGTAACGATGAGAAATTACGATTCCGGAGATCTTTATGCCGGAAATCCAATCCTTCAGGTGCAACAGATCTCCCCTGTGAAACTGTTGATCAATATTTCGGAGAGTCAATATACCCTTGTAAAAAAAGGGATGAAGGCAAATGTAAAATTGGATGTATTTCCAAACGAAGTGTTCGTTGCAAACATCTCTTTGATCTATCCTACCTTAGATCCAAGAACCCATACTTTCACTGCTGAAGTTTCATTGCCTAACAAAAACAGCAAAGTGAGACCGGGGATGTATGGTAAAGTGTATCTGAATTTTGGGGCTACTGAAAATGTAGTAGTACCAGAACAAGCGATTGTAAAGATTACCGGCTCCCCAGACCGTTATGTATATCTTGTGGATGGGGATAAAGTGGTGTATACCAAAGTGGAACTGGGAAGAAGACTCGAAAATGGCTATGAAGTACTCTCAGGATTGAAAAATGGGGACCAGGTGGCGATCACGTCACTTTTAAAACTTAAAAATGGAACTACTATTAAAATTGTTCAATAATCTGAACAACTCAACTTTTAAAAATCAAAAACTATGAGTATATTTCAGAAATCAGTAAAAAATCCGATCACTACAGCATTAGTCTATGTAGCGATTGCGATTATCGGGATCTATTCCTATTCCAAGTTGTCGGTGGATCTATTGCCCGACTTGGGAACCAATACGATCATGGTGCTTACCAACTACCAGGGAGCCAGCCCGTCCGATATCGAATCTAATGTGGCAAAACCACTTGAAAATGTGCTGAATAGCGTAAGTAATGTAAAACATATCACTTCCAGCTCAAAAGAGAACTTCGCGATCCTCAATATTGAATTTGAATACGGAATTGATATTGATGAGGCAACCAACGATGTTCGGGATAAATTGGATCTGGTATCCTCTGTTCTTCCTGAAGGTGCCAGCAAACCCTATATTTTTAAATTCAGTACAGCAGATATCCCGATCCTGATGCTCTCTGTTCAAAGTAAAGAGAGTACCAATGCTCTATACGAAATCCTGGATGATAAGATTGTTTCCCCATTAAGTCGTATCGAAGGGGTGGGTACTGTATCCATATCCGGAGCTCCTCAAAGAGAGATCAATGTGTATTGTGATCCGTATAAACTAGACTCATACGGCTTAACCGTGGAGGGTATTACCAACGTGATCAGAACTGAAAATTTAAACTTGCCCATTGGAACTATTGATATGGGTGCATCCACATTCTCCGTTCGTTCTATGGGTGAGTTTTCTGAAGCAGCCATGATGAAAGATCTGGTAGTGGGCAGTTATAATAATAAAAATATCTATCTGAAAGATGTGGCTGAAGTGAAAGATACTGTTCAGGAACGTCTTCAGGAAGTGTACACCAATGGTGTTCGTGGTGCTACTATCGTGATCCAGAAAAAAACCGGAGGAAATACCGTTGATATCAATAACGAAATTCAGGCAAAACTTCCCGACCTTGTAAAATCTTTGCCATCCGATATTAAAATTGGTACTATATACAACACCTCTGAAGGGATTTTAAATACAATCGGAAGCTTGAAAGAAGCCATTATCGTGATCCTCGTCCTTGTTGTGGTTGTGGTTATGATGTTCCTAGGAAGATGGCGTGCTACCTTCATTATTGCAATGGTAATACCGGTTTCTTTGATTGCATCTTTTATCTATCTGCTTGTCACCGGAAACTCGTTGAATGTGATCTCCTTGTCATCACTGAGTATTGCAATCGGGATGGTCGTGGATGATGCCATTGTCGTTTTGGAAAACATCAGTACTCATATATCCAGAGGTACTAAACCGAAATCTGCGGCGGTCTATGCAACCAGTGAGGTGTCATTGTCTGTAATTGCTACAACACTAGTGCTTTTAGCTGTATTTTTACCTTTAACAACCTTGAGTGGTGTGGCCGGAATCATGTTCAAACAAATGGGTTGGATCATGAGTATTATTATGGTGATCTCAACTGCTGCTGCCTTAACCTTAACCCCCATGTTGTCTTCCATCATGTTGAAAAACAACCCTAATAAAGGGAGACTTTTTGGTAAAATTCAGGGAAGATTTGAAAATTTCCTGAATAAACTGGATATCTGGTATGCAAAATTATTACATTGGGCTGTAAACAGAAGAACAGTAGTGATACTGATTGCAGTGGCTATCTTTATCTCCAGTTTATTCTTATTCCGTTTTATCCCTACCGATTTCTTCCCATCACAAGATAACGGACAGCTGAATGTTACCGTCAAACTTCCCATGGGAACCAGGATGGAAACTACCAGAGCATTAGGTTTGGAACTAACTGAAAAATTCAATCAGGATTTCCCTGAACTGGTCAACTGTAACTTCAATGTGGGTCAGCCTTCTGAAGATAATACCTGGGGTAGATTGAGAGAAAATGGTTCTCATATGCTCACTTTCTATCTGAAATTTAATAAGAAAACAGAAAGAAAGAGAGGAATACTCGAAATCAAGGATCAATTGGACAACGACCTGAAAAAATATCCTGAGATCAACAGTTATAACGTGTCCATGGGTGTTGGCGGAATGGGTGGCCAAAGTACCGTAGATATAGAAATTTATGGTAATGACTTCCTTACCGCTGATAAATATGCCGCTTTGGTATCAAAGAAAATGCTGGAGAGTCCCAAATGTGGTGCGGCCATCATTTCCAGAGAGGAATACACTCCTGAGTTGTCTGTAAATTTTGACAGACAAAAACTGGCAGAAAACGGTATGAATTTAGGAACTGCATCTACTTTGGTGAAAAACCGAATCGGGGGTTCAATTGCTTCTGTATATCGTGAAGATGGGAAAGAGTATTTTATCAAAGTGCGATATGCACCCGAATTCAGACAAAATGTAGAGGATATCAAAAATATCACCATCTATAACAATCAAGGTACAGGTATCAAAGTGGGAGAGTTGGCTCAAGTGAATGAACAACTGACACCACCCACCATAGAACGTAAGGATAGATCCCGTATCGTGAAAATCAAATGTACAGCTCCTAATGGTGTGGCATTGAGTGAATTGGCAGAAGTAGCTAAAACGGTATTGGATGAAACAGATCTTCCAACAGGGCTCTCAACAGAATTAGCAGGTTCGTATCAGGATCAACAGGAATCGTTTGGGGATATGATGATGCTGATGTTGTTGATCTTTATTTTGGTATACATTGTTATGGCTTCCCAGTTTGAATCTTTTGTGTATCCTTTTGTGATCATGTTTGCGATCCCATTTGCTTTGACAGGGGTATTGTATGGTTTGGCGATCACTAAAACCGCTCTCGGCTTAATGGCAATGCTCGGCTTGATGATGTTGATCGGGATTGTAGTAAAGAACGGTATCGTTTTGATTGACTATACCATTTTGCTCCGAGAAAGAGGCTATAGTATCAAAGATGCAGTTGTGGCTGCCGGTCGTTCCCGTTTGCGTCCAATCTTAATGACCACCATCACTACTGTGTTAGGGATGATCCCATTAGCCATTGGCAAGGGAGAAGGTGCTGAAATGTGGAACTCTTTAGGGATGACCGTTGCATGGGGACTCACATTCTCAACATTGGTAACCTTAGTGTTGATTCCAATCATGTATGCATCGTTTGCCCATTTTGGAGTTAAAAGAAAAGAGCGTAAAGCTAAAAAAATGGGCTTGCAATTACAAGAAGTTTAATCACTAATTAAAATCAGAATTCAATGAAAGCAGTATTTATATCAGCCTATCAAGCATTCCACCAAGAGATTATCGATGCTTTTGATCGTTTAGAGATCAAAGGGTTCACGTATTGGGACGAGGTACAGGGTAGGGGTTCCTTTGGTGGGGAGCCCCACTATGGCACCCACGCCTGGCCCACCCTAAACTGTGCTTTTTTAACGTTTGTAGAAGAAAAGCAAGTATTACCTCTCCTCGAAGAACTGCGTAAACTAGATAAAAACGCTGAACAACAAGGCCTTAGAGCCTTTGTGATGCCGTGCCTTGAAATGATGTAACAGCTGATAGCTCTATTTATATGGGAATCTGACCCCTTCGATCACTGTTTTGCCGTGGCGGAGGGGGCGGTCTACAAAACCATAACCAAATGTAATGTAAGCCCCTGCATTGAATGAATGTTGTAATCGCCAGGTGTTCCCAACTAAAGTCATGCGGTAGTAAGTGGCGTTAGTCATATCAGGGGTGTCTGAAACAAGCATATAAACAGGTAAAGATCCGGTATTATAAGGTAAATCTGCAGTGGAAATGGAGATCACAGCATTGTTAATTGTACCTGTCTTTTGGAATTTCCAGATCCGTTTTAGTCGGTATTTGAATTTAGAGGGCATAGGAATTTCAGTGACCCAACGATTGATGCTGTCGTTGTTGTTTCCAAACATCAGAAATGATCTGTCAGCTTCAAATGGTGTTGTATTCAACTGGTTGGTTGTTGGTAGAAGATCGGTTTCTAACGGGAGCAGATAAACGGAGAAGAACGGATTGGCGGTATGTTTTTGTTGCCGATTTCGAAGCACTGTCCTGTCAAGTTACACGAAAGTTTATTAGATGTAGAAACGCTGAAACCCGCACTATCTCGGCAATAAAATATACCGCCTGTTGTGCGTACGGCTTTTATTTTTTTCATTTTTTTTTGCAAATTAAAACAAAGTTACTAATTTTGCATTCAATTATTTAATTTTTTTTTCATTATGTATTACAGCAGACCTTGGACGACTATCTAAGTGATAGACAGTCCCAAATAAAATTCCTATAATCTTTTTGGTAAGACAAACAGTCTATGCCTTAGTGTGTCGTCATTTTTAATGAATGCATTGCTTTGTCATAGTTGCGCTGTCAGGTAATACTGTCTTTCACTTCGCTGTGATTTGAATTCAAGTATTCACCTGTAAGAAGTCATAATGAATAAAAATAAATTACCTGTAAGATTTACGGGTCAGCACTTTACAATTGACAAAGTGCTAATTGAAGATGCAATAAAACAATCAAGAATTAATCAAAACGATACGGTCTTAGATATTGGTGCAGGAAAAGGATTTCTAACTG
>JAVEZW010000006.1:0-41477 GCA_034002805.1 Bacteroidales bacterium
CAACCATAACCATAGAAGTTAGTGTATCGCAAGGAGTAAACTTCTATCTGGTTGGACTGCCCGATAGTGCTGTAAAGGAGAGTCAACAGCGAATTGATTCTGCTCTCAGAACCAATGGATACAAGGTACCTGGAAAAAAAATCGTGATAAATATGGCACCTGCTGATATCCGAAAAGAAGGTTCTGCCTATGATCTGCCTTTAGCTGTTGGTATTCTTGCTGCCTCTGAACAGATAAAGCCTGAATCTATTGGTGATTACATAATTATGGGAGAACTTTCGCTTGATGGATCGGTAAACAAAGTGAAAGGCGTTTTACCAATTGCAATACAGGTGTCAATTACAAAAGTAAATGAGAAATTACAAATTAAAATGAGAAAATAATAAATCTTTTATTGAATTTATAAATTTATTAAAGTAATGTATTATAACATAACTAGCGGTGAAATTAAAATTAAAGATTTACATTCAAGATTAGAAGATTATAGTAAAAAACAAAATTCCGATGATATAAAGCTCTTTAATGTTTATAAGTTATTTGATGAGAATGATTATATTTGGTTAAGAACTGATAAGAAAACTGATATTATTAGAAACTTTCATTGCCCTTTAAAAACAAATGAATATAAGTATATAATTATTTTTTTGCAGATTAATCCTTTCCTAGAAATTAAGACTGATCAAAATGAATTAATTGGTATTGAATTAGCATAAAAGTTAAAACCCCTAAAGGATGTCCTATTAAAACAAAGCCTTTTTAAATAGACTAAAAGAACTCTCTTAAAAAAAGCCTTATTTAATATAACGAATTAATTAAAATATTTATAAATATCTGTTTATTAGAAATAAAAATAGATTTATAAGCATTTAAACAAAATTTGTTTACATAATAATTTATTAACTTTATACAAACCCAAATAAAAATTGATGAAAGAATATATATTACCTACATTAAGCATTTTTAATAATTTTGACGAATTAACTAATGATGCTAATTTTCTTTATTCATATAATAATTACAATAAATACAACGATAATTTATTGGACAAAAAGGCTTTTATAATTGGAGAACCAGGAACAGGAAAATCAACTCTTTTAAGAAAAATTGCTTACGATCATTTACAAAGAGGAAATAGGGTACTAGTAAAGAATTTATCCAAGATTACAAATATCCTTTTAACAGACTTTTTAGAAGAAAGAAGAGATATTGAAATATGGAAAGAGCAATCAATTTTTGAGTTTATTGAGATAAAATCTGATTCTTTCGAATTAATCAATAGAAAAGATATTACCATATGTCTTGATGCTTTAGACGAAGTAAAACCTAATCTATTAAAAGGACTGATCTATAAATTAAAACAATTTGCACAAAAATACTCTGATATTAATCTTTATGTAAGCTGTCGCACTCACTATCTAAAATCTGAGGTTGATAGTATTAAAGACTTTAAGCTTGTACTAATTAGACCATTTAATAATGATGAAATCAGATCATATTTAGTAAAAAATATAGCAGCACAAAAGCAAAACGAGATTATTGAGCCTATATTAGAAAAAGTTAAAACAAATGAAGGTATTTCCCCCCTGACAATACCAAGATATTTAGAAGTCCAAAAAGATACAATCGAGAATAACCAATTTGGTTATGAGCAAATTATAAAAATGACTCGAATAGATTATTTTGAAAATTTTATTTTTAAAAAACTTGAGTCAGAGGACAAAGACGATAAAAACAAAAATAAAACTCATATCTCAAAAAGAATATTGGAGAAAATTGCATTGATAATGGAGATTTATCAATGTAACTCTATTACTAAGGATGAATTAATAACCTTGCTAGACAATTTAGATTCAAATCTTGTCAATATTTTTTTAAACCAAGTTTCAATTGATAATTTCATTTATAGAGTACTTAAATTAACTGATGAAACCATAGAATTTGATAATACCGAATTTCAAGAATATCTAGCTGCTAAAGAATTATTGAGATTAGGTAAAAAGAAACAAATAATTTATGACTTAATCGTTGAAAAAAATACTTTACAGATATTTAAAAATTGGTATGATGTATTATACTATATTGTAGAAATTGAACCTGAATATTTTTTAACAATACTAAGCTTTTTGAAACAAAAAAAGGGATTTCAGATTGATGATAATTTCTTAACCTTTTTAAAAGTAATTGACATTAATAAGTTTAGTGAAGAAAATAAAAATACAATCTTTTATCAATTATTCAATTATATTCAGGACTCTGGTAAATTTTTATACTATGATCACGCTAAACTATTATCAACTTATTATAGTGAAACTAATCATAAACTATTACAATTAAATGAAACAATAAATAATCAAAATGAGGAACGAATAATTGCCAATAAACTTTTACTAATCTTCTATTTAATTGAAGCAAAAAAGATCAGCGTTAAGGGTAATAATGAACTAGAAAAAATAATAATAAATTTTGCAGCAAATGAAGAACATCAGTATGTTAATGATTTCGCATTAGATATTATACCGTATTTTGAGAGCATTAACACTTTAAAAAAGCTTGATAAAAAAATTGATAAAAATAAAAGTCTAATAAATAAATTCTTAAAGTGCTGTTATAACACAAAACCAAATAGTGATTTTGTAATTGAAAAACTATATGAGGGAATAACTCAAAATCGTGAAGAAGCCATTGATGGAATTTGTCATATTACAGATATCAATAAACTACACAAAGTATTAAAAAGGATTATTGGTGACGAAAAAACTTTAGATTTCTTTTTAGAGCTTAATTACAGACGTATTGAACATTCAAAACATGAATTAATTAATACTTTAAGCTCTCATTGGAACGAAGAAATAAGAGAAGTTATTTTAGAGCTTACTAAAGAGGCTATTAAATCAGTTTATTATACAACAAGAGAAAATGACTTTTTAAGTTTATTTATTGGGTTATTAATTAAAAAAGATAAAAAAGAAATATTAAATATTATCTCATTAGTAGAAAGAGATTATGATTTTAGAACCTTTGTATATCATTTATTACCTTTTATCGAACTTGAAGACATTAAACCAATAATTGATTTCTTCGAAACATCTAATTCAAGGTACGCAAAACACAACTTATATTATGCAATTTCAAGCTCAAAAAGACAAGATAAAGACAAACTTGTTGCGGAGCTGAAAAAATACACGCCTGATGTAATTTCTGAAATTGTATCAAAACAGAAAAAAGATAAGATTGATACTAATAATCAAATTTATCAACAATTTAATTCGGAATTATACTTTGATATTAAAAAAGGGAAATACAAATTAAGTGTGTTTAAAACATTTTATGATAATAAGGAAATTATTTACAATATAGCAGGAAAAAAAGATTTAGAATTACTTAAATCAATAATATTAAATGTATTTGAACATGTTGATCCAATAAAATTTGATGTAAAAATTAATGAAGTTAAAAAAGATAGCACAAATTATACAGTCAATAATATACATTTTCATAATTACGCATATTATTTATTAGTGGGAATTGAACTTGGTTTAAACAAACAACTTAAAAAATATAGGAGAAAAATTATTAATTATATACCCTTTGCTGGCAATTATTCTATTAAAGTTGGGGACAATCATTACAGTAGCAAGGATGAAATAGATCTAATTCTAAATTTTATTGGAACCCTTAAGGAAGATGAAATTAAAGAGTTAGTAAATAACATCAATAATCGCACAGATGACTTGATAAAATTAAAAGCTAGTCAAATAATTAAAATTGCTAATAAGGTTAAAAACAAAGGTTTCATTCCTATTGTTAGAGGATTAATAAATGATGATGAAAATAATATTTATGTAAAAATAGAAGGAATAAAATGCTTAATAAATAATTATGAGGATAAGCAATTTGTAAAAAACAAATTCAATGATCTATCTAAGAAAGAATATTTTGAAAATTTCAGCTTCAAAAATGCAAGTGATACCAATAGAAAATCTGAAATAATAGCAACTTTTAGTAATAACACTGAATTTGAACTAGTATCTGTTATAAATGAAGAATTAATTAAACTAAATGATAAAGAATCCATAATTTGGAGATTTAATACGCTAAAAAGTAGAGCATTAGAACATGTAATAAAATATGAAACAGGGGCGAGATTTCTTTCCCAATTTGATGCGGAAATAGAACATCCACAATATGCAAATTGCATCATTGATAGACAAGATATAAACTTGGTACCACATTTCAATGATTTGTTAAAATTCTCCTTTAGACTTCAAATGAATAAAAACCTTGTGGCATATAGTAAATATTTACAAACAATAATATATAACTTTTACCTAAAAATTATCTATAAAGCTGGGGTGGAAATAATTACAGATTTAAAGAATATTATTAATCAGTTTTCACCTACTTTAACAAATTCATTTAAATCAAGTTTGAAAATTATAGAATCCGAATTTATAAAAGTGCATTCTAAGCCAAATAATATTGAGGATTGTATTAGAGCATATAATGATTTAAAATCTAAAGATTATATGCAAATTGACAATAGTTATAATTTAAGATTTATTATTGTGGATATAATTGAAAACGAATTATCAAATTTCATTGCAAATCAAGGTTTTTATAAAACAATTGAAAAGTATAATAACCTAACAGAAACTATTGTTAAAGATAAAATTGATAATCAGTTTTACTTAGAAGAAAGAACTATTCAAGATTTTCTAAAAATACAATTCGAAAGCTATTTATTAAAACGTGGAGTAAGAAATTCAGATATTTATAAAGAAGTAGAATTATACGATAGAAAACGGATAGATTTATTAATTAAATATGGTTTCATTGGACCTATAATGATTGAAATTAAGCTTCTACATAATAATGACATTAGGCTACAAAAGGAGAGAAAAAAATATAAAAAGAAATTACGGCAATATATTAAAGGCACTAACGCTGATTATGGTATTTATTTAATATTTAAAGTAAAAAATATAAAATCTCATGATGAATCTTATTTTAGAAAACTTATTAATGACCATGAAGATATTAATAATTTAACCGTTAAAGTTATAGATTGTACTAAACATATTAAATTAAATTAAAACTCTTTTGGCGACGAAGCCGCTAAATGTGTTTAAATTGAATTTTTAATTTGTGCGAAGCATGAAAGCGGGTTGGGTAAAGCTAAAACAATTTTCTATCACATTTGCCAAACCAATCTAGATTAATTCAATGTCAAATAACACGATTTAATCACACTTTCATTGTCATACAGTAAGAACTGTCATAAAAGCACTTATATTGTTAAATTATTTGAAAATAAAAAAGAGCAGATTTGTTCGGTTTTAGAATTTTTAGCAGCTTATTTATAATAAAAAAATAAAGTATCATGTACATTCGTGAAATAAAAGTTAATCCTAGTGGCTTAACAGTAGAACCAGAGTTGCATATTGAAATAAAATTTGAATATATTAATGAATTTCCAGTTGCAATTAAACTGAATGGTTACCTATTTTCAGAAAGAGATAGAATTTCAATATTACAAGAGAATGATTTCGGATTTGATAGAAATGAAACTATTAGAACCATAACAGATAATCGTAAAAGCAATATTACAAGGATTGATATAAGAAGTTTTGTTGCTCCACTAAGCAAAATTGCTTTAAAAAAATTAGAAGAAAGAAGGTTGAAAAATGAAAAAAAAGAAATAGTTCTTGACTTTAGATTGATAATAGAATATATGAAACCCCAATTTGAACATACCGAGTTAAAAATAGATAAAAACATATTTTATATTCCAACATTACAAAACTTAAGTATCCTAAACATTTTTACAAAAAACTTTAAAGAAACTATAATTATATCAGCTGCTGATTGGCTAAAAGAATATTATCCTGTTTTTGGATTTAACAAATATAGAATTTATGAGCTACCACTACCAAGAATTGAATCATCAAAAGGAAATGTAGATATTTCAAATAGAATTAATTTAGCAATTGAATCTCTAAAGGATGTTGAAACAGCATATAATAACGGAGAATGGGATAAATTAATAAAAGAAAGCAGACCAATATGGGAATTAATTAGAAATAAAGACGAAATTAAAATCTTAATAGAAAATAAAGACTATAATGACGAAACAAAAGAAGCTTTAAATAATCTCTTGTCAAGTCTATTCAATTTTTCATCCAAATTTATTCATAAAGTATCGCACAAAGGTGAATTAATGCAAAAGAACTATATTTCTAAAGAAGAAGCAGAACTGATCCATCTAACCAGTCTAGGCATTTTAAATCTTTTCTCTAAGATTACATATTAAGTATAAAAATTAAACTCTTTGGCGGCGGAGCCGCTAATGTGTTTGATTTTAATTCCAATTTGTGCGAAGCACAAAAGCACATCGGAAAAAACTTAAAAAATTTTCTGTCATGATTACTGTACCAATCACGATAAATTAAGAATCAAACAGCACCAATAAATTACACTTTCATTATCAGAAAATAAATTACCTTTCGAAAATATAAAAGCTGGCTGAAAGCTTAAAAAGTATCTAAATTAAAATACTTGTCAAAAAGAGTTGAATTGCTTTATTGAATTCTGAAAATTTTTCGCGGCTTATATATAAAGGTTTCGGCTTAAACTTTGGTTAGAATTTCGCCCTGCTTCAGTATCAATTAAAGTCAGCATTTTTTGTAAAATAACCATAAAAAACCCGGCTAGAGTTTGAAGCCGGGTTAGCACACGTTGTATTTATTATGGTTTAGTCTGTCCATTCTTTAAATAAGCATATACAAACTTGCAATCATTATCACCACCGCCTGTATCACCATCTGCACCTTTATCATGAAAGTACTTTTCTATCTTTCGTGCAATTTCGTCACTCGGTGCTTTTCTATAAATCCACGAAGTATTCGCTGGTTTTAGTACAACACCATGTTCTTTTAATCTTCTTTCTGCATCATTCGAAATACCAACATACCAATTTGATATTTTTCCGTCAATAAAGTTCTCAATTTCTTTAATAATCTCTGACTCTGCCATTGTAAAATTCTTTAATTGTTAATACTATTACTATTTTTCTTTTCGAACACCCTTAAATGGCTTATCATCAGATTTACCATCCATAAACTGTCCACTTTCTGTGTCTCGTTTAACCCACTTTTCTGTCTTTGGGTTAAAAGTTTGCGAGCGTCCTTTGACTGCTCCATGTCTCCTGTTGTCTCCAGATTTTCCATTACCTGCCATAAACTTTTTTCCTTTTTATTTGTTTATTACTAAAATTGATTATATTTGCACACTCAAATTGCTAAATTAAGGTGTACTGTCTCCAGACGTATCAAGACATATGCCAACGTAAAATTCTATGCTTTTTTGTCAGTATGACATGAAAGAATATTGAAGCTGATAGGTTAACTTGTCAGCTTCTGTATTTTTGTCAGGTGTAATGCAATGTGTGCTAACTAGTTCATCTGTAGAGTAACAGTCCATTTATATTTCTAATGGGTGAATATGATTAAATCTGTTGAAATCTCCACAAAATCTAACAGAGTAGGCAAATAGAAAATAAATATACTTTTATATTTAACTCAAATATAACTACTACATCTCAAATTTATATATTAAGTTTTCTTGATTTAATAAATGAGTTAACTGTAAGTCTATGTACACCTAGAATTCTGCTTATCGCACTAATTGATATTTTCTTCTCTAGCAACTCTTTAATTATATCTTCCTTTCCACTTAACTTTGTATATTCTGAGAGACTTCCTTTTGGTCTACCTAATTTAACACCTTCACTCTTTTTTCTAGCTAAAGCTTCTTTAGTTCTTTGTGAAATTAAATTTCGTTCAATCTCGGCAGACAATCCAAATGCAAATGCTAATACTTTTGAATTAATATTATTTCCCAACTCGTAATTCTCTTTAATAGCATGCACTTTAATATTATTTTCCATACAATCATGAAGAATTTTCATTATATCCATTAAGTTTCTTCCCAAACGAGATAATTCAGATAAGATTAAAAGATCGTTGCTTACCATTCTTTTTAAAACTTCACCAATTTTTCTTGAAGCAATTTTTTTTGTGCCACTTTCAGTTTCTTCAATCCATAAATCAATTTGAATTTTTTTCTTATCACAGTATTTAAGAACTTCAAATTTTTGATTTTCTACTGATTGTTTATCTGAGCTTACTCTTATATATGCATAATTCATTATTTAATCAATATATGTTATGTTATACCTATAAATAATTTTATTTTATACAAAATTAGTACATTTTAATTGATATTAATACTATACAATTTTTATTTATATTAAAAGACCCTTTTAATTAACCACAATCTACAATTAACAACCCTAATTTAATTTCCGATTAATTATTACACTTGTACATTTTTATCTAATGAGTGCCCTAAAAGAGTAAATTAAATTATTAAAAGATACAGATTGAAACAACAAGTATGTGCTTATTATCATGGTTATTTGTTTCAAAATGTCGCCGCTCTTGCTGATTATAGCACCTTAGTCTTAGATGAAATTTGTTCTTACAATGACATTAAAAAGTAAAACTTAGCTTATCATTGAAAAGTAGTTGTTTAAAGATGTGAGTAATTAATAAAGTTTTTTTACCTTTAAAAGTCAACTGCAGTTGGATAAATTTTAAATTCCTCATATGGACCAATAAAAAACATCAATAAATCACCAATAACAATTTCATTCATTTTGGCATTTATTGTTTCTCTTCCAATTTGATTATATCCATAAACACCAACAACAATATCCTTATCTCTAATTGATTGATTTTTTGAAATATCAATAAATTCATTACTCAAAAAAACAGGTATAATTTGACCGTTTAAATAAAATTCAAAATTTTTTAAAGCATAATCAATTGGAGTCATTCTTATTGAAGATTTAATAAATCTATTACTTATTATTATCTCTCTAACACTATCAACTGCTACATAGTTGGGATTACTTTTAATAAAATTAGGTAATAGAACCATATATAAACCAGGTTTATAATTATTTATAACAAATTTAATTTTTGAATTTCTCAGAACTGGCGGTTTATTTAGGATGTCCTTAGTGAACAATGATAACTCATCAATTTGATCCAGATTTGGTTTCAATGTTAGAACAACCATAAAAGAATCAAGAAAACAATAGTAGTAAGGAAATGAAGCCTCATTTATACCATAATGTGTTAGAAATACACCTGGTTGTTTTAAAGACCAAGCTTGAGTATATTCAAAATTATTATTGAAAATTTTAAAACTATCTGAATCAAATACTAGATGGTTATTTCTATTATAATAGTTTATCCACCTTCCTATTAATAAACTTGAATCACCTTGTGATATACAAGTGATAGAATTTGCTAAAAATAAAATAAACAAGCATAGTTTTTTCATTTTTATTAATTTAAGAATATATTTTTACAATAATTTATTTTAAAATATTTATTATTTTTCTTTAGAATTTCTGAAAAATTTAAGCAAAAGTACCGATATTGACATTCTTTGCAAATTTCAATTTTATCATTTGAAATATGCCAAATCTTAGTAAAATCAGAATTAAATAAAATATCACTAATTATTATATTATTTACATTTCCAAAAGTTCTTTTATGATTTAAATAGTTTTTTATATTACCTTCTTTATCTACTACAATTTTTTGATTTAAGGATGCATTAAAATTTTGAGATTCATAAAAATAACTCGGATTAATTATTAATCCTGTTTGTCCATAATCTTCAAAAAATGATTGGGCAATGTGCAAAATTTTGTTATTATTAGTATTCGTGTTATTATTACTATTAAATATTTTAATCTGATTAATTTTTAAGTTACTAATAATTTCTTTTTCAATATCTTTTTCAATTTTTAAGTTCTCTTTTCCATTTTCTTGTAGGTAATTCAAGTAGAAACTTCTTACCATATCACATTGAAATTTCTTTAAAATATCTAAAATGGAAATTAGGGTGTTATAATTAATAATTCTTATTTCAATTTCATGGCATCCTAAATTAATTAAATCCTTAATCAAGGTAGTTATACAATATTTATTAAGATTTTCAACTTCAATGATTGCATTAGTCGCTTTAAATGGTGATTTATATTCATATGAAATTTTTGCAGGTTGCCAATTTGTCTTTAAATAAAATCCTATCTTATTCTTTACAAAATAATCAAAATAACCTTTTATACCATCTTCATATTTATTATTAAAATGTCTATTCAATTGGTTCAAATTATATGAATTTATTATATTTATATTAAGAACCTCAAAAACCAATTCCGGAATTTTAAAATATTCCCCATTATTAATATCAGCAAGAATACATTTATGTTTGCCTTTAATTGGAATATAATTTGGAAAAAGACTAAAATATTCGTTCTTGTTTTTCATTGAATCTATACATATTTGAAATTTCTTTATAAAATAATCCCCCCACATACCTATCAGAATTATGAATATTACTTCTTGAGGAATGTTTGTGTTTATAAATAACTTCAATTATTTCTAAAAAAGTATAACCCAATGGAAAATCCTTTGGATTTTTATTAAAGTATTTTATTATTTTATTAACTGCCATAACATAAATAATTTGCTATTTTTTCTTCAATATTATAATTGCAATTATTTGATACGAAGGAAAATTCACCTGTTGGTGTAACTTCTAAAAAATGATAATAGTTTTTTTTATCTAATATAAGATCAATGCTACCATAATTCAGATTCATTTTATTCATTAAAATTGTGATTTTCTTTTCAATAGACTTAGGCAGTAAATACGGAAAATATCTAGTAGAATCATTTGTAAGGCGGCTGTCTGTAGATTTATTATCAATTGCCATTGAATAAAATGATCCATTTAAAAAGAATATTCTTATATCAAATTGTTTTTCAATTTTTTCTTGAAATAATGTAGGTAAAAAAGAATTAGGAAAATCCATATTACTTGTGGTAAAAGACTTTACAGGTTGAAAAATTGTAGTCGAATTTTTATACATTATGGATAAATTCTCTCCAACTGACTTCACAATAAATTCTTCAATGCTATTATTTTCTATAAATTGGACCAATGAATTTATATTGTTTGTTACGAGAGACTTAGGTGTCTTCAATCCACATTTTTGAGCAATTTCTAATACTTCAATTTTATTAACATTTATAGATTTGTAGTCACAAAGCCACCTTATATTTTTATTATTAAAAAAAGTTTGTTTTGTAACACTTGCTTCTTTTTTTAAAAATTTGTAAAATTCATAGCCATCTTTAAAACCAAATTCCTTTTCTAAATTATATAACTTTTCATAATCGTCTGTTTCCTTTCTTAACCATCCTGATTCTATTAAATCACCATTAATTATCATTTCTACATTTTTACTGTTGCTTAACTTATAAGAAATGGTTGCATTTTTAAGAAAATCTTCATAATTATAACGATATACCTTTTTTTTAAAGGAAATTATCCAATTAATAACACTATCAGCTACAAAATCCAAATTATTTGTAATTATTAAAACTGCCATTAAATTATCTTCAACCAAATTAAATAAAAAAGGAGAATTAGTAAAAAGACTATTATTCTTCCCCAATTCTCCTCTTTAAATTCACCATCCTCTATACCGCAGCCTCTGTGGTTGTAACAACCTGACCTAAGGCATTATAATACACCTGATTGTCACAATCATATAACAAGACACCTGTAGTGGAATAGACTTTTAAAACAAGTCCACCTTTAATTGCACTCATTTCACCTTTTTCCAAAGTAAAATCCTTTAAACTTTGTGCTAAAACATCATCATTTCTCATAATACAAATTTTTAATTGTTAATACTTTGACAAATTAAAACTACGATTATATTTTGAATTTACAAAAAAATGTTAAAACTGTTGGTTCTAATTTTCAATTTTAATCATGTCAATTTTTATCATTTCTCTTTCACAGATAGTATGATAAAAAAATCAGTATTTGTTTTGGAAAATAAATTGTTTAAATGGAGAAGCGTATGAAAACAATTCATGTTAATAAATAACTACAACTTTAATTAAATATTATATAAATAATTATACAATATAAACTATATTTTATATATTTGTAGTTGAAAAAATATCTCTGCGGTAACAGAGATATTTAATTAAAATCGGTTGTACCCGATTTATATAACGTAATAAATGTATTTTTTATGCTAACAAATGTAAAAAAAATTAGTTACAATCCAAACGAAAAAAGAAGATTAGCTTCTTTAGAAGGCTGCAAGGTGGATTTAAAAGAGGACTTGCCCTTAATGTTTAAAGCTTTCAATCAAGCATTTGCGGCTTATGAAAGTGAGGTAGTGCAAACTCCACCGGAAGCTCGTGCGAGGGGATTTGAAGCATCGTTGTTAAATTCAAAAATGATTCAAAGTATTCAATCTAATTTTCCAATAAATTGGAAATTTGGAAAATATAGAAGATTTACTCTAAGAATCAAAGGATATATAGTCCTTTTTAAAAAATTTGATAATCGAGGGCTGCCGATGAATATCATAACAAAATCTGTTACTGCAATTTCCCAACAACTTTCTTTGTCATTATTTGATGAAGTATCGTTTGTTGCTGAACCAATCTTGTTTTTTGGTTACAGAAAAGATAAAATGGGAAACATTGCAGACCCTAAATTAGTCTATATTGATGAAGATAAAATTAAATGGACTATTACTCACGATGAAATTTTGACAATAAAAACAACAAGTATTTCAAAAGAAGAAAAAGTTGCTAAGCCGAAATTTAAAGAGAGTATAAACAAAAAAGCTGTAAACGAATAAATTCAAATTGGGTACAACCTTTTTTATAACTAAACTTTAGAAAAAATGGAAATCAATTATAGACAGTTAATATTTGCAAGGGAATACAGACAGTATTCTCAAACGGAATTATCTTCCAAAATTAATGGATTATCACAATCAAATTTATCTAAATTTGAAAAAGGCTTAGGTTCACTGTCAGATGAAATGGTGTATAAAATAATACGTTTTTTAAATTTCCCCGAAGAGTTTTTTGCAAATAAGATTTCTAACAAAGTAGATAATCCACATTATAGAAAAAGAACAACTATTACAAAAGCTACTCGAGTGGATATTGAATATAGTATTAAGATGATTGGATTTATTATTGACCAAATGACTCATTCAATTGAATGGCCAGACTTTGGTCTCACTCCACTTAATATTGAAGAAGGATATACGCCTGAGAGTATTGCTAAGTATATTAGAAAACAATTAGGTTTAACGGTTGATGAACCTGTAAAAATGATAAATAATCTTTTAGAAAGTAACGGGATAATAATAGTTGAGTTTGATACTACTGAACATTTCGATGGTGCATCATTTGTCTCTGATAAGGGCTATCCTGTAATTGTAATAAATAAAGCATTTAGTAATGACAGAAAAAGATTTACACTAGCCCATGAATTAGGTCATCTAATTATGCATATTACTGGAAATTTTCCTATACCAGATTATAGAAACCTTGAAGATGAAGCCAATAATTTCGCATCAGAGTTTTTAATGCCTAAAGAAGCTATAAAGTCTTCTCTACATGGTTTAAGACTTTCTCATTTATCTGAATTAAAAAGATATTGGTTAACATCTATGGCTTCAATTGTGAGAAGAGCTAAAGATTTAGGCTGTATTTCTTTAGATAAATATAAGTACATGAATATTGAATTCAGCAGAAGGGGACTCAAACGAGATGAAGGTATAAGTGTATTTATTGATGCTCCTAAACTTTTCATAACAGGTTATAAAATGCATAGAGATGATTTAGAATACACAGATGAAGAATTAGCAAAAGCATTTAACATACCATTAGATGTTTTACAAAGATTTTGTAGTCCATCAAGAAATAATTCAAAATTGAGAGTTTTAATCTAATAATTATAAAATAGCAGCAGATTCAGATTCCTTCTGTTATTTTTTAGATTTAGTGTAACGTAACATCTAGATTGTTGAGTAATTAATTAATATAAAAGCTAAACAGGATATTTTCAAAGACTAAAAGAAAAGATAATTCCTAAAGTAAATAAAAAATTCCACTTTGCTTTCTAATTATGTTTAATTAAAAGGTCTCTTTTTACATAATTAGATCATGCTTTTATTTATTTTGAATCCAAAAAAATAATTTCTGTTTATTATTTAATTATTTATTGATTATGCCAGAAATACCGCCATCAGGCTTTAAAAAAAAGGTCAAAGAAATTTCTTGTTTCTCAAAACAAAAAGATTTTTGGTTATTAATAGGATTTGGGGAAATCTACCAAGATTTTAAACAACAAGCTCTTTTAAGAGAGATTTATTTAGTTAATATAAAAGGTAATAATTACTACAGGATAGAAGATTGGAACAAAGAAAAAGTAATAAAAGTTTCAATTCGAGAAGAAAAAACATTGAATTATAAAATTGGAACCATTTTCGATTGTAATGGAAATCCTACTAGATATCCCCAAAAGGGTGATTCACATTTATATATAAAAAGAGTTGTCCTTTCAAATCAATTAAATTTCAAACGAGAAGGACTTATTGATCTAATTTCTGAAACGGAATTTCCAATTTTTAGGAAAGACTGGGATTATCAGAATAAAAATATTCCTTATTTTTATTATAAAGGAGCTAATGACAAGGATCGTGTATTAATCCCAATTTCTATAATTAGTAAGTTTTTTTACTATTCTTCTTATAGCGCAATTCATTCAATCATATATAATAGGGTAAAAAGTGGATTAGTAAAAAAAGTTGTGATAGATGGGAAACATTATGTTTCATATGATGATACTTACATAAATTATTTTGATGCAAAAAGATTTGCCAGATATTGGTTTACAAAAGGAGAATACAATGGAATTGATCTATTAAATAATTCAATCCAAAATTATTATAAAACACTTACAAATAATGATAAAACAAATTCCAAAATTAGCGGAGAAATTGAATATAAAATACCTTTTAATTTTGCTTTAAGTGTGGTTTTATTGGGTCAATATATTCAGAAAGATATTTTTATGGCTTATGATATTATTTTTGTTTCTCCTAACCAAGCTTATAATAATTATTTTACTGTTGAAAAATTTGAATTAATAAATATAAATGATAAAAGATCTTCTCTATTAAAAGAAACTAAAGAACAAAAAGGATATACAAAAATACAAGGGAAAAAATCAGATAATAATTCTGATGAATTGGATGATTTTTGTCCTACAAATCCCACATTCCCTAAAGTTGAAAAGTCTATTAATAATATAAATTTTTTTGAAGAATCGCCTGAAATAAATATATTGGAAAAAGAGGATCAGGAGTATAGTTATATTTTGGAAAACCTACTAATAAAAGAGTATGATGGTTATGGAATTAATGCCGAGACATATTCTGGCTCAAATAAAAGAAAAGCAAATGAGTCTATTGTTTCGTCCATTTCACATTTTAAAATTCTATTTGAAGCATTGGAATTAATTAAAAATAAAGGATATCAAGTTAATTATGTTGTAATAAATGATTCAAATCAATATCCAATATCTTTTGCACCATATTGCTATGATAGTAATAATAAACCTTATAAAATAATTGATGAAATTATTATAGTTACTATTAATGACGATACTGATCAATATTGTATAATTGATGGGAATGCTGGAGTATATATTGGGATATTTAAAAATCTCGGGACTCCAATAAGTGATGCAAATGATAATAAATTAACTAGTTTTATTAGGTTTATGCTAAGTGAACATTCATTTGCTTGGAGTGAAGTTTATTTTAATAAAAACAATAGTGAATTAAAGCAGGAAAACTATAATAGAATTTTAACTAATTTTAGATATAAGATACTACAACCTATAGAGCATCAGTCTGAAAAAAGGGGAAATATTACTGAGGAAAATGTGGTTTCTAATTTAAAAAAAGAAGAAAGTTTAGAAGAAAGTCTTGCTAGAAGAATATTAATAAGAATTCTAAATAATTAATAATATAATAATTTCTCAAACCAAAATGGGACATAATCATTATCTTTAATTAAATATGCTCTCATTACTTTACCTTCAGCAAAAAGAGAATAAAGTTCGTCAGTAGAATTCTTAAATAAACTAAAAATAAATGGCAACGTTTCTCTTCTTTGATCAACTGACCAATATCTAACTTCTTTATTTATAAAAGTTTCCGGAGTATTGTATTTTTTTAAAACTATTTCACGAAACCTATTGTTCTTTGAACTTGATCTAAGTCTTAATGATAGTAATAATAATATTCTGATGAAAGCAAAAGAATACTGTGTTATTGAATTAAAACCATTTAAAATAGAATTATCAATATATTTTTGGTATTCCAATTCCAATTTAGTGGGAATTCTGTTTGGTTCATATTTTCTTAAGTCTGTATTACAATTACTACATAAAAACAATGGTTGGAATTCCATGGTAGATAAATTTGAGAAAGACTTCATATTAACACGAAAGTAAGTTATTGGAGATCCGCATTTGTAACACCTATCAATCAATAATTGATTACATTCTGTACAAACAACTGAAGTAATGAGTCTCCAACTTTTTTTAAAATAAACAGGCCCCTTTGAAAGGCATTTTGTACAACATTGTTGCCCAAACTGCTTTCTTTTTCTATGATTTATTCCCAATGGTAAAATATTTTTTATTGTACCATCGCGATGATATTTGTAATATGCAAAACCTTCATAATTTTTAAGAAACATTTCATGAATATTTTCAATTCTCAATGGTGTATGTTTCACCATTATATTAATAATATTTTCTGGTTCTAGTACATCAATATCTCTATTCCAAAATGGTACATTTCTACCAAAATAATTTTGTATAAATGTATTAGTCTTAACATCGTGATTATTTGATAATCTACAGAACCAGGAGGTAAACAGCTCGTCTTTTTCTGGAGGCAAATAATACGGAAATATTTCTTTTTCTAACCTTTTTATAAAAACCATTAATTGTAAAATGCCTTTTTTCTTTGTGTTGGAGGAATATAATCTATATTTTCAATAATTGAATTTGTTATATGTTCAGTACCGCTCTCAATAGCTAATATTGTACTTAATTCCAATATTTTGGAAATTTCACCAATTAATCCATCGCTGTAAGTCAAGATTTTATTTGCAATTGATCCTTCAACTAAACTAGACTCTTTCTTTAGTGGTAGTACCATTGAAAAGCTTAATAATAATCTTTTATATTCTGTATTATTTGTCCATCTTGGTAATACTCTTGGTTCAAATCTATTTGCTAATTGTGAATCAGATTGAATTGCATTAAATGCAAGTTTTGTACCAGCACAAATTAATGGAATTTGTAACTCGTTAGATAAATGTTTTAACACATTTAAAAATAATCTTTGCTTTGAAGGTGATCCAGCTAAAACATGATGAATTTCATCAATGATTATAGCTTTGACTTCTAAATGCTTTAGTAAGTTTTTAACCCTAGATTGTCTGCTATCAATTTTTTCTGAAGTTCTTGTTGGTGCAAACAATTTTTCAAGGATAGCATTATAAAATCTTTTTTCATCTGGTTCAGGTGGGGCCTGAATCATTAGGACTGGGTTAATTAATTTGTCAGTTTTTTCATCAATATAGGCTAGGTGAGATTGATCAAATTTTGTCAGCAATGCTGTTTTACCATTGTTGGAATCACCAACAATAAGTAAATTAGGCATCCTTATGGATTTTGGATAATTTAAACTGTCTTCCATTTTTTTTAAAATTTGGGCTGCGTTTGTGTATCCAATCCATTTAAATTTTCTTGTTGCTTCAATTCGTTCTTCAATTGAAGCAGTTTCTACAAAAGTTCTAGTTTTTTCGGTTAAATGCTTCATCATCTATTTCTTCAAATGGTTTTATATCTTCAATATTAGTTACTCTCTCTTGTTCTTCATTTTCATCAGGGCTTTTTAATTTAAGTTCTTGTTGATTTAGAATTTTATTTCTCTTCCTGTTTCTTGTCTCTCTTATAGACCTTTCTTCTAATTCATTCAATTCTCTAAAAGCTGAAAAAATTGATTTCTCATCAATATTAACCCTGTTTTCTTTTAATTTTTTTAAAATTTCTCTATGTTCCCAAATCGACATTGGAGGTAATGATGCATCTCTATATGGGATTTCTATGTAATCATCAATATTAGGGTCATAAAAATAAACAATGCTTATATCTCTTGGATCTCGTTTAAAAATATGTTGTTTTTTAATGTTTTTTTCAGAATCATGAATATAAGATCTTAAAGCATCACTATAATAATAAATATGATCTATAACAATACCATATTCTTGGATTGTCCTTTCTACAAAAGGCATAAAATCAAGTCTTACTTTTTTTTCATTATTAATTCTTGGGGGAATCCCCTTTCCTGGCATTTCTTTATTTCCCATTATACCATTTTTAAACCTTTCGAGCGGTGATTGATTAATCTCCGTATGAATTCTTGTATGATAAATTTTTGTTATAAAAATGGTTAACCATCTTTCAAACTCTTGAAGTGTAAAAGAAGCGTTTTTACTTGAATTATATTTTTTCCTTTCTTCTGATGAAGAAAAAGTAGTACCTGGTAAATTATGAATCTCTTTAGCAAATGTACCTAATAATCTTTCGATATGTCCACCATAGTGAGGAGTGGCAACTGGCCTAAATTCTATATCAATTCCATAATTAATACAACTTTTTTTAAGCATATTACTTCTAAATTCTTTTGCATTATCCACATGAATTTTATCCATTATGCCCCAACATGGCCATTCAGCATCAATTTCCATTTGTTCTAACCACATTTCTTTAGGAAGAATCGAATTGGCTATACACATACCTGTTCCAAGAAATCCGGGGGTCTCAAAAGATAAATAGAAACCTACTACCATTCGGCTATAAACATCAATTGCAAGTGTTAACCAAGGTCTTTTAATTGGTTTTCTATAATACGCGTCTACAAGAATTATATCTACAGGAGTATGATCAATCTGAACAACAGATAATGGATAGTCTGCACTTGGAAATTTCCCTTTTAAAGGTTCATATTTATATCGTGCTTCTTGAATTCCAAATCTTTTTCGAATCTTTTCTTCTTCAGAAATGTTTTTTATTCTATTGCGAACAGTATTTGGATGCGGGCAAGGTATTGAAAATTCATCGCATACAAGTTGGATTTCTCTAATTGTTTTTATTATTGATTTTCTCGAACTATTTAAATATACAGCATGAATTTTATCATTAATAACGTCTTCCTGAAGATTTGATAATCTGCTTTTTCCTATACCCCCTGTCCTTTTCATACCAACAAGTGAAGAAACTAACCCTGAATTATCAAAAAGCTTAAGCCACCTATAAATTGTACTAACACCAACCTTATTTTTTAAAGCAGTTTTATGTATTAAATCCAAATCCCCCCTATTTTTAAGTATTGGCTTGATCACATTATAGCGCATATTGGCTTTCTCCCACTCTTTTTCTGAAAGACCATGTAAATTATATTCTAATTCTTGGTTTTTCTCAATTGGTTCTAATTCGCTTACATCAACAGTATAAATAATGTGGGTCTCTATTTCCTCAATTGAAACTGTGTTAACATTTATTATTCTTATGATTACACATTTCGTGTCATTATAAATTATCTTTTCTCCCTTAGTTATAAATAATCTTTCCATAATACTACAAATTTGGTAACCATAATTTTGTTTCCGTACTTAGTTGAATTTCATTATCAAAATATACTAAATAGTTTGATACCATATACCAAATTATATATAACATTTCTGCTTTTTTATCATCACTTTTTACTGAGATATCCAATAATTGTTGAACCGTCAATTGCTCATATTGTTTTAAAACGTTTAATATTATTTGAGTATCATTATTATTAAAACCATATTTTGGATTTTGATATGATAACAAAAATTTTGCATTAAATAGCTTGGGTGATCGAATCTCTTTTTCAGTCAATATTTTAAATTCAATACCATTCTTTTTACAAAACTCTTCAGCAATATTAAATTTCTTTTGATAAATAGATTTGTTTGCTATTAAGTCATCATTATACTTAATCTCAACTATTTGCTTTAATCCATTCCAAAACTCAACGTAAAAATCAGGGATATAATATTTTTGGGAATTATATTGATAATAGAAAAGTTTAAATGGTTGTTCTAAATATCTATAAACCTTTTTATCAAATTCAACTAAATAAATAAAATCACGTTCAAGTGAAGACTCAAATTGAACTGAATCATTATTTTTTATACTCGATATTGAGCCTGTTAAACTTATTTTTGATAGAGAAATATTTCTTTGCTTTTTAGGGCTTATTATTATCTTCTTTTGTGATTTTTTTCCACAAAAACTCGCAAAATTACTTTTTTTTCTCATACACTTATGTGGATATAAATTTAAATAATGCGAAATTTATCAAATACTTTTGTAAATTACAGTGGTGGCCAGTTTCCTCAACCAGGGGAAATATCTCTGGCACATAATGGAGTTTTGTTTCTTGATGAGTTGCCCGAATTTCAGCGTTCTGTACTTGAGGTAATGCGTCAACCCCTCGAAGATAGAGTAATAACAATAAGTCGTGCAAAATTTACAGTTGAATATCCGGCAAGTTTTATGCTCGTATCAAGTATGAATCCTTGCCCCTGTGGTTATTATAATCATCCCGATAAGGATTGTGTATGTGCTCCTGGAAGCATACAGCGTTACCTAAATAAAATCTCGGGGCCGTTATTAGACAGAATTGATATTCATGTTGAAGTGGTTCCGGTTTCGTATGATAAACTGGCCGAAGTAAAACCAGCCGAAAGTAGCTCAGATATTCGCGATAGAGTAATTAAAGCTCGCGAAAAACAATCTGCCCGATTCGAAAATTCGGAACAAGTGCATTGCAATGCACAAATGTCATCAAAACAAATCAGAGAATTTTGTGTAATTGACACTGCTGGCCAAACATTACTAAAAAAAGCAATGGAGAAACTCGGGTTATCTGCTCGTGCTTACGATCGGATTTTAAAAGTTTCGCGCACTATCGCCGACCTCGAAGGAAAAGAAAATATCCAAGCCTATCATCTGGCCGAAGCTATTCAATATAGAAGTTTGGATAGAAGTGGATGGGGAAATTAATCAAAAATCAGCCTAAATTAGGGTTCTCTCAAAATATAAAAACTTTTTCACCCGTCGCAAAAATAAAAAACATTTCCATTATTTTTTAAAAATAATTTCTAACAGCAACAAATTATATTAAATTATGTTGAACAACAGAATTTAATGCCTAATTTTGATATTGTTAAACAAAATAAATCTGCCTTGATGATTGCAAAAACCATTAAGGCAAATTTTTACGCAATGAAAGAAACAAAAACTAATATTAATTAACTAAAAACTTAAAAAAATGGATGGAATTTTTTGGTTTATTCCCTTTGCTTCAGTGTTAGCGCTGGTTTTTGCATGGTTCTTCTTTAAAAATATGATGAAGAATTCTGAAGGAACAGATAAGATGAAGCAAATAGCTCAGTATGTTCGCGAAGGAGCAATGGCTTATTTAAGAAGACAATACAAAGTAGTAGGAATCGTATTTATTGTATTGTTTTTTATTTTATTAATGCTCGCCTATTTTGGGGTTCAAAACCCATTTGTTCCTGTTGCCTTTATGACCGGTGGTATTTTCTCAGGCCTATGCGGTTATTTAGGTATGCGAACAGCCACCTATGCTTCAGCGAGAACAGCACAAGGAGCTTCTCAATCACTTAACAAAGGATTACAAATAGCTTTCAGAAGCGGAGCTGTTATGGGGCTTGTAGTGGTTGGATTTGGATTACTAGACATTAGCCTTTGGTGGTTAATTCTGAATAAGCTCGTTTACACCGCAGAACATATGCAAAATGGTTTGCATTTTCTGGGATTAACCTTTGTTCATGCAGGAACAACAGATCATACAAAACTTATCGAAATCACTGCAACCATGTTAACCTTTGGTATGGGTGCTTCAACACAAGCATTATTTGCGCGTGTTGGCGGTGGTATTTTCACAAAAGCTGCCGATGTAGGTGCTGACCTCGTTGGTAAGGTTGAAGCTGGTATTCCAGAAGATGATCCTCGTAACCCGGCTACAATAGCTGATAACGTTGGCGATAATGTGGGTGATGTTGCAGGTATGGGTGCTGACTTATACGAATCATATGCAGGTTCTATTTTAGCAACAGCTGCTCTAGGTGCTGCTCTTCCTTTGGTTAGTGGTTTTGATCCTGTTAAGGCCATTGTTTCTCCAATGATCGTCGCTGCAGTAGGTATTATCCTTTCTATTATTGGAATTTTTATGGTTCGTACAAAAGAAAGTGCAACCCAGAAAAACTTATTAAATGCATTACTTATAGGTACAGGAGGTAGTTCTGTATTAATACTTATGGCTGTTGCAGGACTTGCCTATTTCGAATGGATTACCTGGGGGATTTTTGGTTCAGTTGTTTCAGGTTTGGTAGCTGGTGTTATTATTGGTCAGGGAACCGAATATTTTACTTCGGATGAATATAAACCTACCAGAAGTATAGCAAAACAAACCCAACAAGGACCTGCCACAACAATTATTGAAGGTATGGCTGTTGGTATGTACTCTACATGGATTCCTGTTGTTACTATCGTTGCAGGTATTATTGCAGCTTATGGTTTTGCAGGAGGATTTACCAATTTTCCAATGGGTGTTTATGGTATTGGCTTTGCTGCTGTTGGTATGCTTTCAACATTAGGAATTACCCTAGCAACTGACGCATTTGGTCCGATCGCTGACAATGCTGGTGGAAATGCAGAGATGGCTGAATTACCAAAAGAAGTTCGTGAAAGAACCGATGCCCTTGATATGCTTGGAAACACAACTGCTGCTACAGGCAAAGGATTTGCTATTGGATCAGCAGCATTAACTGCCATGGCTCTTTTAGCGGCTTATATGGAAGAAATAAAACTTTGGCTAGGTAAAATTGCAGGTGACGGTTTTAAACAAATTGGCGATGTTTTATTTTATAATACCAATGTTCCTACTTTAGCTGAAGGTCAGAAAGCTATTCATATTGCCTCATCATCAGTTAAAGACCTGGTTGATGCCTATGATTTATCATTATTCAACCCTATGTTATTAGGAGGTTTATTCCTTGGATCGATGATGGCTTTTGTTTTCAGTGCGATGACAATGAAAGCAGTTGGTCGTGCTGCCGGTGCAATGGTTGATGAAGTACGTCGTCAGTTCAGAGATATTCCTGGTATTTTAGAAGGTAAAGCTACTCCAGAGTATGCAAAATGTGTTGAAATATCAACAAAAGGTGCTCAACGTGAGATGTTGGTTCCATCTTTAATGGCTATTGCTGTTCCTGTTGTAGTCGGAATCTTTCTTGGTGTTGCAGGTGTTGTTGGATTATTAGCCGGAGGTTTGGTTACAGGCTTTACTCTTGCAAGCATGCTAAATAATGCAGGTGGAGCTTGGGACAACGCTAAAAAATATATTGAAAAAGGAAATCATGGTGGTAAGAAAAGTGATGCTCACAAAGCCGCTGTTGTTGGAGATACCGTTGGTGATCCTTTTAAAGACACATCAGGCCCATCATTAAACATATTAATTAAGTTAATGACAATGGTTTCGGTTGTTATGGCCGGATTAACAGTAACATTAGGATTTTTTGCATAATCCTTAAAATGATCTAGAAAAGAGTTGGTTACAAACACCAACTCTTTTTTTATTTGAATTAATTTCTCTGTTACATCAATTCTTTATAAATTTATAGTTCGATTTAAAAACTTTATACTTAAAACTATGGGTAAAGGAGATAAAAAAACTAAAAGAGGTAAAATTGTAATTGGTTCATACGGCAAACGCCGACCCCGAAAAGACAAACCTACAATGGCTGCACCTGCTGCCAAACCAAAAGCAGAAGTAAAACCAAAAGTAAAAGCAAAAGCTGAGCCCAAGGTTGAATCTAAACCAAAAGCTAAACCTGAGCCAAAAGAAGCAGCAAAGCCAAAGAAAACAACAAAAAAGAAGGTTGACGAATAGTCAACCTTCTTTTTTATTTATCTCCTTCAAAAAACAATTCTTCTGTTAATATCTTTATCCGTTGTAAAGCAAAATCCTTATAAACTGACTGATCACTATCGTAAGCTGAGCTCTGAGTGTTATCTGACTTCCGTTCCTTCATCATTGTTAAATAACCATCGTAGTAGTTAATCGCTAATTTTTTATCTCCTAAAAATTGATCGTATAGTTGAGCCATTCTGAATGAATAAATTGGATCAGGATCGGCTTGATAAGCCATTTTCAGATAATCCAGCGATAGCATATAATTCTCCTTTTTTAGTTCAATGGTTGATAACTCTGAATAAATATTAGCCATTTGCTTTGCTGGAGGAGCAAGCATTCTAATTGTTAAATTCAAGTAATTAGCACCCTCTGCATACTCGCCAGTTCTGCCCAGCGCGCTGCCTATATAAAAAGCAACCTCTGGATCCTCAACATCCATTGCGCTGGCTTCTTTTAAATCAATTATTGCTTTTTCAAACGATTGATTTTCATAAAGAGCTAATCCCCTGTATTTCAGATTAAAAAATACAGAATCACTGTTTGCCAGCAATTCATCAAACCCTTGAATTGATAAATCAAATTCGCGATTTAGATAATAGGTATATGCCAAAAGTTTCTTTAATTGAACTTCCATTTGATTAATTTCCAATCCTTTTTTACAAATATCTATTGCCTCCTTAAACCTTCTTTCGCCGTTTAAAATATTGGCTAATATGATATGTACATTTATATCGTAGGGATTTATTTCAATTGCTCTTTGATAATAAAGGATGGCCGGAGTTACCATATTTATCTGATCAAAACAAAACGCAATTGATTTGTTGTAGTAATAGTTGTTTGGATCAATCTCCAATGCTTTTTGATAGTAATGAATTGCTGTTCCGAACTCGCGGTTTTTTCTGAAAATATTAGCCAGATTTATAATCGGAGAAATATTTAAAGTATCAATTAGATATTGCGTATAATAAATATCGATAGCATCTTCATCTTTACCCAGTGACTCATAGGTTTCGGCCAATCCATTCTGAAATACAATATTTGTGCTATCCTGAATAAAAGCTTTTTTGAATGCGATCTCAGCATCAACATATTTAAATCGCTCCTGATATGCTTTTCCAAGATAATAAAAAGCATATGGCTCCAACGAATCTTTTTCTATCAACTTATTTGACAAATAAATTACAGAATCATATTCGCCTTTAAGCAATTTTAACTCCATCTGAATAATAGAGTTCTGTACCTGAGAAAAAGCATTTTGCAATAAAAACTGCAAAACTAAAAGAAGAAATAGGCTGATTTTCATTGTATTTATATTTAAAATAGATTTCAGATTAATTAATAACGGATATGGATTTAAATCCCCCTATAAAAAAGCAAATCTATTTTATTATGAAATTATGCCAAATTAATTATAAATTTATTGCATATAATTAAACTTGCTGTTATGAAGAAAATATTATTTACCGGAATTTTTATAATTATGTGCTTAAACCTACTATCTCAGGAAATCAACACTGTAGTGTTTGATGAAAAAGCCAATCAGGACATACTCATTGGTTACTGCAACATTGACGGATTTACATCAGGGGAGTTTAATAATTGGTTTCAACTGGAATATGATACTTATATTATTGACAATGTAACGATTGAGCAGATCAATCCTGATAATCTTGAAAATATAGAAGTCACCATCGTTTTGGGAACTTGGTGTGGCGATAGTCGCAGAGAATTCCCCCGATTTTTTAAAATACTTGAGAAAATAGGATATTCGTTTGATAATTTGACAATTATCGGTGTTGATAGATCGAAAAAAGCGCCAGATACACATGTTGAAGATCTAAATATTGAGCTTGTACCTACTTTTATTTTTAGTATTGATGGAAAAGAAGTAGGCCGAATTATTGAAACTCCGGAAATTAGCTTAGAAAAAGACCTGCTTAAAATAATAACTCAGTAAGATCGTGCAGCATTATTTTTATTAATGCGTCTTTATTAAAAAGATTGTTACCAACTAAAAAGACTGACATATGGAAGAGATTAGAACATCAAAAACAGCTCAAGGATTAGGTATTGCAGGGTTTGTATTAGCTCTTATTGCGATATTTTTATCCTTTATTCCAATCGTTGGTATTGCTGCAATAATTCCGGCGATAATAGCCATCGTATTTACAGCAATCGCTATTTCAAAAACAGTAAGGCATGATCAGATCCGAGGACTCGTAATTGCAGGTTTAATAATTTCTATTATTGCCTTTTCAATTTCTGTTTCTCAAATAATTATAGGTAAAAAACTGAGTCAGCTGGATAATAAATCTGAAAAGATAGAAGCGTTTGGTAAAAAAATTCAAGAAGGAATGGACGAGGAATTTACTTCTGGAGATATGGAAGAACTTGAAAAAGCAATGGAAGAACTCGAAGGCGAAATAAAGGAAATGGATGTTGAAAATGCCGAAGAAATAGGCCGTGCTGCTGGAAAAGCCTTAAAAGAATTCACCAAAGAGGTTAAAAAAGCGAAAGAAATTCTTAAAGATTCAACAATCGAAGTCGATAAAGAATAGTACTAATCGGATCAGCTTATTCGTGGGTCCATTAGTTTATTACAACAACATTTTTACCTTTATTATGTCCTTCTTCTGCATATTGGTGTGCAGCTGAAATGTTATTGAGGTTAAATACTTCGTCGATTTCTACCTTTAATCTACCTTCTGTAATCCATTGGGCTATCTGTTGAAGATCCTCGCTATGATGCTTCATTAATAATGTTTTTACTTTCTTACCTCGGGTAAATAGCTGCAATAACTTATGCAACAAAATTTTAGGTCTTGGAAGCGTATTAATATAAACACCACCAGGTTTAAGAAGATGCTTACATTTTACGAATGAATAAATACCTGAAACATCAAAAAACACATCTACTTTTTCTTTAAGACTTAAAATATCTGTTTCGGTATAATCAATAAACTGATCGGGCTGCAATGATTCGACAAACGATTGATTTCGTGAACTGGCAACAGCAATTACCTTTGCACCCATTATTTTAGCCACCTGTATTGTCATATGTCCAACTCCACCTGAAGCCCCATTAATTAAAACAACCATCCCTGGTTTTAAATGCGCCTTATCTCGAAGAGCCTGCAAGGCTGTCATCGAAACCATTGGGAAAGCAGCAGCCTGTTCAAATCGTATATTACGAGGTGCTAATGCAAAACAATTTTCAGTTCCGAGGGCATACTCAGCAAGTGCTCCACCATATTTATTATTTAAAACACCAAAGACGATATCTCTTGGTTTAAACTTTTTAACTTCAGAACCAACCTCAACCACCTCGGCACATACATCATAGCCAAGTACAATCGGAAACGGGGATCCCAAGATAAAACGATGATTTCCCATACGTTGTTTCCAGTCTATTGGGTTAATACTTGTGGCATAAACCCTTACCAATAACTGATTTTTATTTGGTTTAGGAATTTGAATATCAGCAATCTGAAATACATCGGGTGTTCCAAATTTTTTTATAATGGCTGCTTTCATTTCGGATATATAATAATATGTAAAGATAATTTAATTTTTAAGCAAAAAACAAAAAGATCACAAGAGCTCTAACTTACTGAAAGCGATCATTTTTTATTAAAAAAATTAGCAGTTTTGAGAATTTTTGTTTTATTTTATATTTCACGTGCTGATGGCCCTAACCTATGAACCTAGATACCACCTTTTGGTTTTTTGATAAAGTAAGAGATGATAATCTATGTCTGCTCTACAATGGTCTTATTAGCGATGAAATTACAAATAAACTCATAGAGCTTAGTGAGTTTAACATAAACAATATAGAAGGATTATCGAAGATGCGTAAAAAGGCATCTTTTCTGATGGCAGAGTGTTTTCAGAACATCATTCGCCATGGTGAAATGATAACTGACCTTGAACATCACACCAACAATAGCTTTTTTCTTACGCGCAACTGGAATGATATTTACTGCATAGCATCAGGAAATCTGGTGATGAAAAAAAATATCAATACCGTTGAATCCCAGATGAAAGTAGTAAATAGCCTAAGCAAGGACCAATTAAAAGATTTGTATCTGCAGGTTCTTGAACACAATGAAATTTCGGGCAAGGGTGGCGCAGGATTAGGATTAATCGAGATGGCTCGTAAATCGGGACAAAAACTACAGTTTGTATTCGAAGAATATAATAAATCGTTTTCGTATTTCTATAATCAGATTCTGTTGCGTTCGGATGATGCTTCTGAACAACTTTCTGCAAGCCACTCTCCTATTGCCGAAGCTATTACTTTGCATAAAAAAATGCAGGAGAATAATATACTAGTGGTTCAAAAAGGCGATTTTGCTCAAGAATCAATTCTTCCTGTGTTAAAAATTATCGATAATAACCTTAAACACGTATTCGAAAATTCATCCTCTAAGAAGAGAATTTTTCATATCATCGTAGAATTGCTTCAGAATATTAGCAAACATGGTGATAAAAATCAAAAGATAAGCGAAGGCATCATTCTTTTAGGTGGCTCGAAAAAGGGATACCAGATAAATACCGGTAACTATATCGAAAACAGTAAGGTTGAGAAACTCAAAAATCATCTGACAAAGCTAAACTCCATGAGTAAGGAGGATCTAAAGACATTATACTTTTCAAAACTTAAAGAAAGATATATTCCTGAAAGTAATGGCGCCGGCATTGGATTAATTGATCTAGCCAGAAAAATTTCGTCGCCTTTTGTTTTTGAGTTTTATCCGGTTGATAGTCATCGCTCTTTCTTTTCAATTCACATATTGGCTTAACTATCCCGAGCATGAAAAAACCATTTTATTTTGAAGGTACCGAAGACAAACCCAACATAAATTTCGATCCACAGAATAACATTTTTGAAATGTCAGGTAATTCATATCCAGAAGAATCTCCTAAGTTTTATATTCCTTTAATTTCGTGGATTACTGAATATGCAATCCAACCAAATGAGGATACAAAAGTTGTATGTAAATTTGAATATTTTAATTCGCTTTCGGCAAAACTCCTTTATGAGGTATTCTTTGCATTACAAAAAATTGGTGAAAGAGGTAAAAAGGTAACCATTGAATGGTATTTTCATCCGGATGATCACTTTATTCACGAAAAAGGTCTGGAATATAAAAATGTGCTTTCTATTCCATTCGATTTAATTCCGTATTAGCAAATTTTACTTATAGCTTACAAAAAAGCGTTTTCTGATAAAGCATATTAATCCTGCCGGGATAATGCATAATAGCGTACTTACAGGAGTAAAAGTACAATGTGCTTTATAACCAATCATACATACCTTACTTGCACTTGCGTCGGGCAATAAAGTAGTTATGGCCATTAAAGCAAAAAATACGGTTGCTGAGAATAACCACCAATATCCCTTTTTTCTGATTTTCATTGATTTGTTTATTTATAATTCGTTTTTATAAAATACCTGATAAAAATTTAATCCTTTATTTTCATCAAATCCCTTTACAATAAAATCGCGATTACCATGAACGTAAATATGGAAATTTTTGTCTAGTTTAATAACGCTTTTAAAAGCGCGAGATTGCTTTTTAACAGCGCTATCGGATATTTCGAACTCACTTGACAGTTGAACCTCATTCTCGGATTCGTAACTTGAGCGATATTTATTAAAAGAATCTATTACTTCGGGCTGATCAAAAACATTCTGGGCAAATTCGTTTAACTCGAAATTATCGTTTTCTTTAAAAAATTTCTTCGATTTATTAAGCATCTCAGCCTGATCAGCTTTTGTAACCTGAAACTCATCGGGCAGCTTGTTAACCACAAACTCTTTATACATTTTTATAACCTGCCCTGTTTTAAAGAAATTATCTTCGCGTTGCCTGATCTTTAAAAAATCATCGATCCAATATCGTGCGTCCTCTCCTTTATTTAGCTTATCAACAGTAGTAACAATAAATCCTTTTTCTTTTTCAGAATTTAAAATCAAACACCCTTTATCGAGTTTTTTAATATCGATTCCTTGCTCACTTTCAATAGCAAAGCTATCTCCTTTTGGATAAACTTTTAAAAAAGTATCGCGTGTTTCTGATTTAAAAAGTCCAATAGCATCAATAACCTCATAATTGAATTCAAAGTTTTTAAAATAAACCACATAAAATTCACCAGGATTTATATTTGGATGTGTTGACTGCTCGTACAAGTGCTTTGCCAGGTTAACAGACTGTTCATAAAAGGATTCGGGACCAGTAAACATCTTTTCTACATAATGATATACCTCGTTTAATCCAAGATCAGACTCGTGGTAAAAATTATAATACTCTTCGGATTTAAAAGGTGATAAAAAATACCTGCTCAATAGCTCCTTTATATCATCGTTAAGTTGAAGTATCCCTTTTGAAAATTGTATATTTTCGTCTTCGTATTTTTTACCTATTTTATGAACTATCATTTTTTCGATAGTACTTTCGCTAAAATTTATCATATTATTATTTTCAACAGTTTATACTTTCCATTTCCCTTTGATCCATCCGAATGTGCGAACAGCAAAATAATAAAGCCACCACCACATAAATCCGGCAGCTTTTAAATTATCTCTGAACAACTGATCGGTTTCTTTTCGTGATATATCGATTGTCTTTTTATATTGATTCATTGCATCATGAAACATCGATGCATAATAAGTTATTGGTTTACACGTACGATATACCGGCATTCCATCTGGTGTTCCAAATGTAAGTTGTAAAAAATTAAATTTCGGAGAACACCCATCCCAGGCATAGCCATCACCATTCGATCCTTTAACAGTAATTGTTCCGTTAGGCTCAACTTTTAACCAATCACTATCGAATGTTCGTCCAAAAATAGTTGATTTTACAGAACAATCTTCGGTATGTACAAATAAATAAACCCTTTTAGAATGCTTTGATCTGATCATCGTTAAAAAATTTAACTCTAAAGATAAAACGTTTTGACGAAATGCCAACATAAAAAAATCCGGAGAACAATTCCGGATTTCAGTTATTTGACAGATTTGTTAAACCAGGCTAAAAGTTTCCTTAACCCGAACTCCTTTTTCAGTTTGATAAACTGTACAACACTCATTATACAGATCATGCTGAAAAAAAAGAGTATAATTCTTGTTTGCTGCTTCATTTAAAAAATCCTCTTTCTCCTGCAACATATCCATAGGCCTTATATCGTAAGCCATGTTCCAAACCAGCGGAATATGTGCCGCAGATGGAATAAGATCTGCAACAAACACGATGGTTTTTTCACCTGTATTTATAAAGGGTATAATTTGTCCAGCGGTATGTCCATTATACAATCGGAGAGTTACTCCTGGGTATAGCTCGGTATTTTTTTCGATAAACTTCAACTTGCCACTTTCGTACATTGGCAAAAGATTATCTTTTAAAAAAGATGCTCCTTCCTGTTTATTAGGATTTATTGCCCAATCCCAATGAGGTTTACTAACCCAATAAGTAGCATTCTTAAATGTTAATTCAAATCCCGATCGATCGATATTGTATTTTACACCTCCGCCACAATGATCGGCATGTAAATGAGTAAGAATCATATCGGTAACATCATCAAAAGTATATCCATGTTTCTTTAATGCTCCTTCCAATCCATCACCACCATTTAAATATACATGGCTAAAAAACTTCTCATCCTGCTTATCGCCATAGCCATTATCAATAAGGATTATACGTTCTCCAGTATCAATTAACAAAGACCTCAGCGCCCAGTTACAAAGGTTGTTTTCATCAGCAGGATATTTTTTTTGCCATAAAACTTTTGGAACTACTCCAAACATAGCTCCTCCATCAATTTTAAAATTCGTAATATGTATCGGGAAAAGTTTCATCGCAAATTATTTTAAACAGTTAACTTTAAACTATATTTGAAAATCAATAATAAGACAAATATATAACAATGAAAGTTCATTTTATCGCCATAGGTGGAAGCGCCATGCATAATTTAGCAATAAGTCTGCATAATAAAGGATATATTGTTACTGGTTCTGATGATGAGATTTTTGAGCCTTCGCGAAGCCGGTTGGCGAATATAGGAATCCTTCCATTATCGCTGGGCTGGTTTCCTGAAAAAATAACTACTGATCTTGATGCAATAATTTTAGGAATGCATGCACGGAATGATAATCCTGAATTGGTTCGTGCGCGCAAATTAAACTTAAAGATTTATTCGTATCCCGAATATTTATATGAACAAACCAAAGAAAAAATACGTGTTGTAATTGGTGGTAGTCATGGAAAAACAACCATCACCTCAATGATTATGCATGTTCTGAAATTTAACAATCGTAAGTTTGATTACATGGTTGGAGCACAGATCGAAGGTTTTGATACAATGGTTAGTTTAACCGAGGATGCTCCGATAGCAGTTTTCGAAGGCGATGAATATCTTTCGTCAACTTTAGATCCAAGACCTAAATTTCATCTTTACAAACCCAATATTGCTTTAATTAGCGGCATTGCGTGGGATCATATTAATGTTTTTCCTACATTTGAGAATTACTGTGAGCAGTTTAAGATTTTTATAGATAAAATTGAGCCAAATGGTACGCTGATCTATTTTTCAGAAGATCCAATTATTAAAAACCTATCAGAAAGAGCCAATTCATCAATTACAAAAACAGGTTACAGCATTCATCCATCAGTAAAAGAAAAGGAAATTACCTATCTTTTAACTCACAACAAAAAAGTTCCTTTACATGTTTTTGGTGATCATAATCTTCAGAATATTAGTGGAGCTAAATTGGTTTGCAATAATTTAGGCATCTCTGATTCAGATTTTTATGAGGCAATATCAGATTTTAAAGGAGCTTCGAAACGCATAGAGTTGTTAGCTGAAAACAATAATACAAAAATTTTCAGGGATTTTGCTCATTCACCTTCAAAGCTAAAAGCTACAATAAATGCCGTAAAAAATCAATTTTCCGAAAAAAAGCTAATTGCAGTTATGGAGCTTCACACGTTTAGTAGTCTTAGCGCTGCTTTTCTTGATGAATATAAAGGAACAATGGATTTGGCTGATATTTCAATTGTATATTATAATCCGGAGGTTATTGCACATAAAAAACTCAAAGCAATAAGTATTGATATGGTTAAAAATTCATTTAGCAATCCTCTTCTTAAGGTTTTTGATAACCAAAAAGAGCTAATCGAAGAAATTCATCAATTAGATATAAATGACAACATTGTGCTTTTTATGAGTAGTGGAAATTTTTCGGGAATAGAATTAAAAGATTTTGCATCAGATTTAATAATCTCCGATCGTTAGGATAAAACCTAATTTTTATTTTTGTCGTTTTTTTTGTATCTTTGTAAATCAGCATTTTACAATGCAATTTTTCTCTAATCGGTTGGAAAAAGATTTTCCAACTTTCATAGATTACTTTTTGTTTTCTATTAATTAATCATAAAAAATATTTTATCATGCTACAAATCAAAGAGATTCGTAATATTAACGACTTTAACGATGGTCTAACCCAAGAGGATTTTATTAATTTTCTTCACAAACATCTTGATCGTTTTGGTGATCCAAAAGAACAAATTGAAAAATCTATAAATTATGCTTTTTCGACAATTGAAGGCAAAGGAGGTTTTCTATTGGCAGGCTTCTGGGATGGTAAACTTGTTAGTTGTTTGGTAATGAACAACACCGGTATGGGAGGGTACATTCCGGAGAACATTCTTGTTTATGTTGCTGTTGATGCAGAATATAGAGGGAAAGGAATTGGTAGTGATATTATAAAAAGATCATTTGAAATAGCCAAAGGAGATATAAAACTGCACGTTGAATATGATAATCCAGCAAAAAAACTATACGAACGACTAGGTATGACTTCAAAATACGCAGAAATGCGACTAAAAAGATAGGTGTCAAGAACTATTAATTAACAACTTTATTTACCCAAAATACTTCATATGGCTGAGTTAGTAGTAAAAACAGAAAATATAATCCGAAATATCATAAAACTTGATGATTTTCTTAAAGGTCATGATATACAGTGGAGCCTTGTGAGTAAAGTTCTTTCAGGAGATATTAATTTCCTTAAGAAAATCCTTACTGACGATGTTGTTCAACGTATCCATTCGATAGGAGATAGTCGTTTATCGAGCCTAAAAACTATAAAAAAAATAAATCCGGATTTAATTACTGTTTATATAAAACCCCCAGCTCAGAGCTTAATACATAATATCATTCAATATGCCGACATCACTGTTAATACTTCTTACAAAACGATTGAAGCTTTAAGCAAAGAAGCTATAAAACAAAAAAAAACACATAAAGTTATTATATTTATTGAGCTAGGAGAGCTCAGAGAAGGCGTTGTAAGAGAAAATATTGTCGATTTTTATAAAAAAGTGTTTAATCTGCCACATATCGAAATTATTGGAATTGGATCAAATCTTGGCTGCATGTATGGAATTGAACCTACATACGATAAATTACTTCAGCTTAGCTTATTTAAACAATTGTTGGAACAGATGTTTAATAAAAAAATACCGCTAATTTCTGGAGGAAGCTCCATTACATTACCTTTAATAAATAAAAAGCTTGTACCTAAAGCTGTTAATCATTTTAGAATCGGAGAATCGGTTTTTTTCGGGACAAGCCCACTTAATAATAAAAAATTTAAGACGCTTTCAACTGATACATTCAGCTTCAACGCAAATATTATTGAGCTCGAAGAAAAAAACAATATCCCCGACGGAATAATATCTGATGCAAATATTGGCCATACTTCAGAACTAGCTATTAATGAGTCTGCATTTAAATCGTATAGAGCCATTCTGGATTTTGGTATTCTGGATGTGGATGTGAAAGATATTAATCCAAAAGATAAAAACCTTGCTTTTGTAGGAACTACATCGGATATGACTGTCTATGACATTGGAAGAAACATCGATGCACAATTAAAATCAAAATATCAGGTTGGCAAAAAAATCAGCTTCAATCCTAATTATATGGCCACTGCCCGACTAATGCATTCGAAATTTATTGATTTAAAAATAGAATAAAACAATTTAATTAATTACCATTATTTTTATTGAAAATATATAATTTATCGATATTTCAACAATAACCTGTTTAGTTTAATAACCCAAAATTTATTTTTAATTAAAAAAAAAACAAAAAATCGAAAAAAATATTTGCAGAAAATAAAAATTCAATTACTTTTGCACCACCAAGTTTTAGACTTGAATTTGGTCCGTTCGTCTAGGGGTTAGGACGTCAGGTTTTCATCCTGGTAACAGGGGTTCGATTCCCCTACGGACTACAACTTATAAAAGGAGAAAAGAATTATGGCAAACCATAAATCGGCGATAAAAAGAACAAGACATAGCGAAGCAGTAAAGCTTCAAAATAAATATTACGCTCGTACAACTCGTAATATGATTAAAAAATTACGTGCTGCAACAGACAAAACTGAAGCAACAGAAATGTTACCAAAAGTTAGTGCTTTGCTTGATAAACTAGCAAAAAAGAGCATTATTCATAAAAATAAGGCATCAAACCTTAAGTCAAGTTTAACTTTACTAGTGAATAAACTATAAGAAATTACAAAAATCCGTAAAGCCTTTCTTCGAACGAAGAAAGGCTTTTTTATTATAACTTTTTTTACCTTTACCAGCTATAAATTAGATTACTATGATTTCAAAAGTTTGTGTATTTTGTGCTTCGAGCCACAAAGTTGATAAAAAATATTTCGATGTGGCAGAAAACATTGCCCGAGTATTGGTCGAAAACAATATCACTACCGTTTATGGTGGCGGTGCTGTTGGGTTAATGGGTAAACTAGCCGATACAGTAATCGAATTGAACGGAAAGATAATCGGTATCATACCCGAATTTATGATGGATGTTGAATGGGGTCACAAGAGCATTACTGATTTAGTGATTGTTAATGATATGCACGAACGTAAGAAAAAACTGATTGAGAATATTGATGCCATAATTATTCTTCCTGGTGGATCAGGAACTTTGGAAGAAACGATGGAAGTAATTACTCTAAAAAGACTTGGCAAGTTTACAAAACCTATCATTTTTTTAAATACCGACGGATTTTATAATCAGCTATTCGGATTCTTTGATAAAATGATTGATGAGAAATTTATGCGCGAAGAACATCGCAACATGTGGTCGTCGGTTAATCATCCAAAAGATATTATTGAAGCTATTAAAACCGCTCCCGAATGGGACGAATCGGCAATACAGATTGCAGCAGTATAAAAATAGAGGCTTGGAAAACCAAGCCTTTATTTTTTAAAATCCTCTTCCTATAACGACAATATCATCCACTTGCTCATAAGTGCCCATCCATTCAAGAATATGCTTTTCGAGCTCATGTCCTTGTTCTTTCATTGATCGATCATGCAACGAAACAAGTAAGTCCTTCATGTTTTTCTTTCGCAATTTAGTTCCATCTGCACCACCAAACTGATCGGCATACCCATCAGAAAAAATATAAAAGCAATCGCCCTTTTCAACTTTTATCTCATGATTTGTAAATCTTTTCGCTTCCAACGCATTGGTCATGCCAATCGGAAATCTATCAGCTTTAATTTCTTCAAGCTCTCCATTTCTAATATGGAACAGAGGGTTGTAAGCTCCGGCATATTCTAAGATCTGTGTGTCTTTGTTATAACAAATCAAGGCCAAATCCATACCATCATTTACAATGTGCTCTCCCTGCACACCTTTCTGATGCAATGCATTGATCAATTCAACATCCAGTCTATCTAAAATATCGGAAGGTTTATGAATACCATATTCACGTACAATTTTTGTAAGCATACTGTTACCCAGTATTGAAAGAAAAGCTCCAGGCACTCCATGTCCAGTGCAATCAACGGCAGCAATCATCTCTTTATTGCCAAAGTTTTCGAGCCAATAGAAATCACCACTTACAATATCTTTGGGACGATAAAATACAAAAGTATTTTCAAAAGGTATTTCAGGAGGAAGAACAGCAGTTTGAATACGCTTAGCATATCGAATACTGTCAGTTATATCCTTATTCTTCTGTTCAATTTCAAGGCTTTTTTGAACAACTTCGGCTGTTCTTTCTACCACTTTATCCTCAAGAATTCGTTTTTCGATAATCAGGTTTCTTTCTCGTACTTTTATATAAGAAATTATACCAATAAATCCTAAGAGCACCAATGCAGTAATAAACCACCATGTTTTATAAAATGGAGGCGAAATAGTAAAGGAATATGTTTGAGGCTCTGAATTCCAGATACCCGAACTATTCATCGCTTTTACTTTAAAAACATACTGACCCGGAGCCAATGATGAATAGTTTACCATTGTTTGTTTGGTAATTGGTCTCCATTCCTTATCTGCAGGTTCGAGCATTATCTGGTAATTGATTGCATCAGGATTGGTAATGCAGATGCTGTTGTAATCAAAAATAATTGAATTTTCACGGTAGCTAAATTTCTGATTCTGTATCAGTTCGCGATCTTTCAGGTTAACTCTTAACCTTGCAATATGGGTTAACGGTTCATTCTGGTTGTTGTCATCAAGAATCGGACTATACTTAATCACCCCTTTAACGGTTCCAAACCATAAATTACCTTCATTGTCTTTAAAAGTGGCATTTTCTTTTGCTTCAATCCCTGTAAAGCCGCTTCGCCCTGTAAATGTTTGTATCCTCCCTTTATTGTCAACTTTATTTAGCCCCTGGCTTGTTCCAACATAAATATTTCCAAAATCATCAATATTTAGCTGGGTGATAAGATTCGACAACAACCCATCGCTTTGGGTAATATTTCGAATAACCTCTTTGCCATTATAAACAAAAATACCGCTGCTATTACTTCCAATCCAGATATTTCCTTCCTTATCCTCGACAATACATTTTGGTGTAAGCAACCCTTCAATTTGCACTTGTTTAATTGTAGTGTCCTGTATATAATTTAGTCCCTTGCTCGAAACACCAACCCAGAGTCGTCCTTTTGAATCGGCATACAGAGTAGATATTTCCGAACCACTTAATCCATTATACTGGGAAAGAAATTGGCTTACATTATTACGAATATCATAATAAATTAATCCTTCGAGTGTTCCAACCCACAACTGATTAAACTTATCAACTTCAAGGGCTGTAACGGAGTAATTTCTGCTAAAATACCTGTTAACTACAGCATTATAAACAAATCGCCCTGAAGCTATATCAAACATCGTTATTGCATTGTCATTAGTTCCTATCCAGATATTTCCATCCTTATCATTTTTCAGAAACCTGATTTGATTTCCTATTGAGTTATTCTTTTGATTAAAAAATTCTAGTTTTTTATTTAGCTCCCTTTTTTGTGGATTATAAACAGCCAGGCCCTCATTGGAGCCGAACCAGTACTTCCCAGCTTTGTCCTGCAATACAGACCATATTTGCTCGTTAACTAGTCCAAACGAACCATCGTAGGTAACAAATTTTTCGCCTTTAAAAATTGCCAGTCCATGTTCGTTGGTACCTATTAGGATGTTGCCTTCTACATCTTCGCTAATACAATAAATTTTATGATCCTCAAGTCCGTTTTGATTATTAAATGTCTTTATGGTATTTCCAGAAAATTTAGTAATCCCTCCACCCCAGGTTCCAACCCAGATAATCCCTTTACTATCTTCAGATATTGTGGTTATCCAGTTATAAGCCAATCCATCACGTGTGTCGTATATTATAAATTTATTTTCATTTGCTACAAACCTGTACAACCCTCCATTATGAGTTCCAAACCAAATATCTCCCGTTTTATCCTGATGCATAACAGTAATCAGGAAATAGGTCGTTAAACCCTTAAGGGTATAATTTGAAAACGAATTCTCTGCTTTATTATATTTCTTTATTCCTACATCAGTTACAAAGTACAGGGTATCATTCAGAGCTTTTGTTCCACTAAACACTCTGTCGCTCAAACTATTGCCTTTGTATTGCTCATAAATAATCTTAGATGTATCTAATTCATTCGGATTCTCTATTCGCAAAACTCCATCGCCGTGGGTCATTATCCACAACTGATTATCAACATCCTGAATAAATCCCAATACATCACCTTTTAAAAATGCACTTAACGGATGTTTAACTATTTTTTCGTTCTTTACAATTGATATGCCACCATTTTTATGTCCCATCCAGATCGTACCATTCGTATCTCTGAAAATGCTTTTTATACCACCTTCAGCTAATCCCTCCTGTGAAGTATAATTCGTAAATGTTACACCATCAAATTTGGTAGCACCACTTTCGGTTCCAATCCACAAGTAACCTTGGTCTTCCTGTAATACTGAATATACTTTTGACTGTGCAAGGCCTTCCTTTACTCCATAATAATCAAAATAATAAGTCTGACTATAAAGATTATGAGTACAGAGAATGAATACCGCATAAAAAAAAGCTATTCGCACGAGGCGAATAACTTTTTTGTTTTCTGTAAAAATGTTTTTATGAACCATAATTTTTTATTTTTCTTTTGCAATAAAGAAGAAAGTTCCTCCTTCGTCAGCTAATCCATCAATTTTACCAAATTGTGGTTTTTGCGTACCACTTTTAGCTACAGCAACAGTAACTTTCGAAACAATGTTCTCGATTGGTAAACATGCATTCGGGTTATTTGATAAAGCATTTGCAAAGGTTCTTGTAAATTGGGAGTTATCAACTGCTAATTCGTATCCTGCCGAAGAAAATACTTGTGAAGACTTGAATTTTGTAGCTTCCCAGTTTCCACAATCCCTTTCTTGAGGAGTTGAGCGCATAGCCTGATAAAATGTTGGTCCAGATTCGCAAGCATCGGTAATTACTAATGTGTGAGTTACAAACTGCGAGTACGACTGCAATGCTGCTTTTAATGCACTAATATTAAAATATGTAAATTCATCATCACGCTTTGCATCAGTTGGAACCCAATATCCTATTTGATTAATATACTTACCATGGCCAGCATACCATACCAACAATGAATTAACCTGATTGCTTCTTACTAGATCGCGTAATTCAATAGAGAAGAACTTCTCCATTTGCTCCTTGGTCATGTCTTTTTTATGAATGATATTATGCACCTTGTAATTAGCCAAAGCGGCTTTCATCATACTAACATCTTTTATTGGTCCATTGAGACTGGCAAATGTCTGGTAATTTGAATTTTCGATAAATATCACCCAGGTTTTACCCATTGGGTTATCTTGTGATATACCCAACGCTTCACGATTTATAATAAACTCCTGTTCTGCTATATTACCATAAATATCTTCTGCTTTAACAATAAATTTATTCTTGTTAGCTATATCTATTGTTGCAAAAAATTCGGGGTTTTTTGAGTTTACCGGATAACTTGCTGACATATCATCAACCATAATATTTTTAATAAAGTTATCATCGCTTACTCTGCCTTCAACATATAATTTACGGTTATCTGTTGACAAATATATTTCACCAGTAGTTGATGCAAATGGAGCAATAAGAGCAATTTGTGGAGGATTGATCTCTGTTCGGTTTAAAGTAAAATTAGCTGCCAGAATATTGTTATAAACATCAGCAACAGCAATTGAAACAGATTCTTTACCAGTAACATCTATAGTAACTTCGAATTCGTTATTTACACCTCCTTCGGTAAAGACAACTTCAACATCATCAACTTTTGCATATTGAATCTTGCTTTGGTCGTTAATCTGCCCTTTAAGTGTAACCGTGGTTGCGTTTTCAATTACATTTATTTTGGTCGGATCGGACTGCATATTTTGAGTAAAAACTATAACAGGTTTTACTGATTCACGGTTTAACTCATACAATCTCTTATCTGCCTCTTCCATTCTTAACTTGGCCTCAGCACTGTTATCATCAGAAAGAGAAGCATACGTTTTATAATCAGCGATTGCATTCGAATATTGTGTAATTTGCTCATAACTTTTAGCACGATTATAATACGCCTGAGCATTTGTTGGATTTATAGAGATTACTTTACTAAAATCATTTATAGCATCCTGATATTTAGCATATTCCTGATTATACAACCCTCTGTTAAAAAATGCCTGTTCGTTATCGGGTGAAAAATAAATTATTCGTGATAAATCTTCGATAGCCTTTGTATAATCAATTTTTTCGCGATAAACCTTGCTTCTGATCCATAACGCATCAGTACTTTTCGAATCGAGTTGCAATGCTTTGTTACAACTCTCGAGAGACTGATCGTATTTTTTGGCTTTATACAATACATCGGCCAGGGCGATATTTGTTTCAAGTGCGTTAGGAGATTTGTCAAGCGATTTTCTCAAAAATGTTTCAGCCTGATTATAATTGCCAAGCTTTTCATGCACAAATGCGTGCCAGTAACAATTTGTTGGGTTTTGCTCAAGCGAAAGAATA